>NZ_JAUBSA010000008.1:0-64457 GCF_036702115.1 Microcoleus sp. LAD1_D5
CGACCACGCCTCTTCGTTTGTTCTAGCCGTTTTTGCTGTCCTCGTTTGTAATAAGTGTAACTCGGTTCGCTTGGGAGTACAAAATCCTGATTCATCTAAATATTTTAAGTCGATTTCTCCCGCAGCAAACTTTTTAACGCTTAAACTTCGATCGACAATTGCATCGGAATTGGAACGCTGTTTTCATCTAAGACAGACAGCGCATTTACGAAAACAATTGTATGCGGGACTGCGGGCATTAAGCGGCGCAGTGCATTTAGGTAAGATTCGGCATCGGGGCGGCGGGCGAAACGGGCGACTGTTAACCGCTGACAGTTGGGGAGGTGGCGAATTATGCACCAAGGTTGAAGTCGATCACGATATGTCGATTGTTTTGGTATCATAGGAAAATCCTTCCCACTTTTGTGGGTGGTGAATGAAAGGCGATCGCTCTAGATTTCTCAGGTCAGGGGGCGATCGCTAATTTGATAATATTAATCTTATGATACGTTCGTATCGACTGTCAAGTGCAAGATGGGTCTAATTCGGTTGCGGGTTCGAGAACTAGCTGAAGAGAAGGGTTGGACGTTGAAAGAAGTTTCTGAGCGATCGGGCATTCCTTA
The DNA here is from genome assembly GCF_036702115.1 of Microcoleus sp. LAD1_D5. Classification (NCBI taxonomy): domain Bacteria; kingdom Bacillati; phylum Cyanobacteriota; class Cyanophyceae; order Oscillatoriales; family Microcoleaceae; genus Microcoleus; species Microcoleus sp. LAD1_D5. The sequence goes on from NZ_JAUBSA010000008.1 coordinate 603, forward strand.
CAGTACCGTTAGAAGTTATGCCCATTCTCCCAAACTGGCAACTGTAGACTATACAGCTTTGAATAAGATGGCTCGCGTGTTTGATATTGCGATCGAAGATTTAGTTGAGATTTTGGAAGAGTAGGCTGATTTTTTGCTGGGAATATGGGACGAATTAGGCTGCGAGTTCGAGAATTTGCTCAAGAGAAGGGTTGGACTCTAAGGGAAGTCTCCAACAGAACAGGTGTTCCATACACCACGATCGCCACCTATGCTAATTCTCCAGGGATGGCTACCGTTGACTACACAGCTTTGGACAAGATGGCCCGTGCGTTCGATATTGCGATCGAAGATTTAGTGGAGATTTTGGAAGAGTAGGCTGATTAGTCGTTAGGAATATAGGATTAGTTCGATAATAAAAAATATTACATTGCTGCGATCGCCAACAGGATTAGCCTAGTGAAGAGAAGTTTTACAACTCAGATAAAAAACTAGCAACTTCAGGAGCAGAAGCCATAGTAAAATTGGCAAAATCCGGTGGCAACCTGACATTAAGAGCAAATGCCATTATCCCTAAGACAAATTGCAGCCTTTGAGATTCACGCAAGTTTTCTGCTCTATTCAAAAATCCACTAACCAATGATGTTGAACGCAACCGAAGTGGCACCCTTTCAAATTTAATCTTCCAATAATCTATGAAAAAAGGTAAAATTACTTGTCGATATGTCGCAGATAAGGGTTCACGATGTTGGTATATGAAAGGTGCGATCGCCATATGCAGGAGAATATCTGTTTCAAGCGGAGTATCATTTTGTTGCGTGGCAACTAAGTAGCCAATTGCTAGAAACACTTCTTCGGTTTGAGGATCGAACCTGTTACTAAGATCTAGTATTTCGCTATATGAAACTTCTGGTAAGTAAATTTGTTCGAGTAGCTCTGCTGCTTGTAACCAAAGTTGCGGCTTCACTGCTGTTGCACTAATTTGGCGACATATTGCTGCTACTTCTGTGGCCTGTGAGCGCGCCAGTTCAACAGAGCGGAGAGCCACTGTACCAATCCGGAAAACAACGGGGAGTAGTCCAACTAAGGCTGCATTATGTTCTGCCTTCCGCCATATTTCACTAGGCTTGTTACCTAAAATGGTTTCGACATCAAGCTCGAATCCTTGCGGAAGTTGACCAATCTGAAGCAGTTGTGTGCTGGCAGCAAAAAAAGCTCCTGCATCCATCGCAAAATCCAGGACTTCAGCATAACGGGCATCTAAAAGTAGATACGGAAAAGCTTCCAGACTAAGACGAGCGAAAACAGCACGCTGGTTTGTATCCCTTGCATCATCAATTCCTCTCAAAGCCCAAACTGCTGCTCGCTCATCATTGCCAACGGAAGCTGCAAAAAATGTTAAATTGACCAAAACCGTACTTTCTCGATTTCTGTCGTAATAATCTACTAATCCTGGATTTTGAGAAAAAAGAATACCTCGCTGCGGTGCTGCGTAATCTTCGCCACCCAGTGTTTTAGTTGGAGGACTACCAGTACGGGCTAGATTAGAGAAATAACCCGATACATGACCATATACAACAAAGAGTTTTTTCCAGTCTTCTGTATCTGACCTACAAGCCAAAAGCTGCTCACCAGCCTGCTCCCAAGATTCAAACACAGATACTAATGAGTTGCCAGCTAGCCATTGGCTAATAGCAAGTTCACCAAGTGCTTTTACCAGTTCGCTCTTATCAATAAGACTATTAGTTTCTGCTAAATTTACGGCCTGTCTAGCAAATTCAACTGCTAACTGAGCATCTTGCTCTCCAGTTGCAATACTGATATATATGAGAACTTTTAGGCGTCTAGAGGGATAAGCATTTGTTTCCTCACTTAATGCTTTGCTGAGCCAGATAACAGCATGATTTTTTTGGTTAATGAGTACATATTTTTGCCCTACGAGTTCCTGGATCAAAAACCGAACTCGCGGATCTTCAGATGCTTGTTGAAGTGCTGCTTGTGCAACAGCTACTATGGCATTTACATCTCCAAGATAATCTCCTAAAACAATAATTTTAGAACGTATAGCACACGCCCATAGCAGCTCTAAATCAAGTTTATTAGCACGTTCTGCCAAGTCTTCATAGGCAGCAAGCATTGCTGACCAATCCTGTTCTTCTTGAGGCTTCTCAGCCTCTTTAAGCCATAACTTTTCTGAAACCACCAAGCAACCTTGTTCAGCTACCTCATGATTAAAGGCAAACTGCCTCTGTTCAAGAGTAAGCTGCTCTATGGTGCTAATCCAATCGCGAAGATGCTCCGGAGAAGTGATTCCTTGGCTATTTGTCCAAATCATGAATCCAAGTAATCCTTCATCAGAAAATGCTGGCTCATTGCTACCCGGTATTTGTGCATATGGTAGAAAGTGGAGTGCAGTTCTTAAATATCTATTGGCACGTATAGGGTCATTGTCAAAGACAGAGTTAGTAGCCATCATGGCTGCAAGAACGCCTATAGCATTTTTATCGCTTGCCTGCTCAAGGAGTGTATCTAAGTCTTGAACTAAATAAGATATAGATTTACCATATTTGTGTCGTGCAGCAATTTGCTCACCACGCAGAAAGATACGAAGGTCCAGATCCATTTGCTCAGGAAGTGGCAGCCTACCCCATAAAGATAGCAATGCTCTGTCATTAACTAAAATCTCCATAGAATTTAGTTCTCGAAGAGCCGAAATCAGCATCAAGCCAGCTCGGTCAAAAACTTCTGCACCAAGGAAGTGAATAATTGCATTGAGAACATCTTGCGGGCTAAGTTGGTGTCTAGATACAATCAGGTTTCCTAACGCTAAATGGCATGATTTTTTCGTCTCAACCAACAAATTATTTTCGCCTAGTTGCTTAACCAGGGGAGAAATGAGCAAACCTTCATCAACATCGCGTTGCACCCAAAGTCCAACTAGAGTATGTAGGCGCTCGCTAGGTCTTTCCAAAACTCGGTTAACAGATGCGACAGCTTGGACCTCAATCAGCGAAAAGCTACCAACGGGCAAACAGAGACGGTATAACAACTCTCTGGTATTCTCATCCTCAACAGAATCCAATACACGCCTAGTTATCTGGCTGTTGAGTGCAGCTTGATACTCACCTTTGAGTAGCCTCTCATATACTTCTTCATTAAGTTGCCAACTGTGCTTGCTTAAATCTCGTGCAATAGTAGTGAGTAATACTGGGTGTTGCTGTGCGATTGCGTTTATGCCTCTGAGCAAATTTGCACTAATCAAAGAACTTGGTGCACCGTAAGATTGAAGGATTTCAGCAGCTTCATCATCAGTAAAAAGTGGAACTTTCATTGAATGAAGAATTGTATTTCCTATAAATTCCTCAAGACTGAATGGAAGCTGATAGGGGCTGGTTGACAAGATCCGAACATCATGTAATCTGCACGCTCTCGTTAGCTGAATCAGTTTTTCTGAAAGTTCATCACTACCTGAAAGTTCTGGCAGATCGTCCAGCACTAGCATTGCACCTTCACCAAGTCTTTCACATAGCTGGCAGTACCACTCGTATTGATTGCTTTGCGATGTTGTGCCCGTTAGTTCTCTACAGACCGCATCTAATTGCTGACAGCCTGCTCTACGGGTTAAGTCCCGCAACCGCACCCAAGCACGACAAGTGCCAATAGCTTGAGCCACTAATATAGCGAGGTGGGTTTTACCCGCTCCAGCCATACCGTCAATGGCTATCCAACTATAATCGTTGAAAATGCTTATTATTGATTTGACAGTTTGCTCCCTATGACTTAGATTCTCTGCAAGCAGGGGAATACTAATATTTGGTGGAGTTGGAAAGTAATTAATTGCTACATCAACACCCTGCTGTTGAATCAAGCGCTGCACTTGGTCATTAACTTGTGAAGCGATCGCATCGGGCAACTGTGTAAAATTTTGCTCCAGAGTCCCCACACGCGATTCAAGGTTCAAGACATTAACTATAAGATTTTGCAACAGGTTATGGTCTCTGTCACTTAGCGTGGGAAGTGAAAGCTGATGCGTTCGCTCTTCTACTGTGAGTTGTTTGATATCAGGCTGAGAAAGTAGTTTAAAAACATAGAGGAAAAGCCTTTGATACTGCTCCTTTGCTTGAATTTCATTTGTAGCATACTCTTGTTTAATGAGGGTTTGTAGAATCCAAGTTCTTAATGATTGAGGATCGGGTGTATTCGTACTCCACTCAAAGCTACAAATTAGATCGAGTAGTTCCTCGTTGCTAGCGGCTGTGATAAAATTCCGAAATACGGCCCAAGTTGTATCAGAACACTTTTCGGGTTTAGAGTCTTTACTTAGAATTATACGGATTCCCTCTAAAGCTTCATTTTGAGAGATTTCTGTTAGAGTCCCTTGGCGGAGCTGTTCCCATACAAAAATTCCTTCTTTTTTCTTAAGCATTTCTGGAGAAGGTCTCTCTTTAGTAACTAAGGCAGTAGTTGTGTAAAGAAAATTTAATGTCTCCTGCGAATTATTCTTACGATGCTCAACAAAATTAGCAATGGCTGTCACAGCACTCCAAAGCGTAACAGAAGAGTTGTAGTTTTTGACCTGTTCGAGTCGTCTTTCCTCTTCTCCAGAAAGTGAACGGTAAATTTTATCTATATCTTCGCCACACTCTAGTTCTAGGAACTCTCCGGGTTGTAAAGAAAGCCAACGCTCAATGGTCAGATCAACCTGATAGACATATCCTCGAATGGTGTCCGATGCGTCTCTATTAAGTTGTCGAGTAAAAGCAGACATAGTTAAATCTACTTAGATAGATAAGTTATCTCGATCGAGATGGATATTTAGAGAAGCCAGCCTTCTCCTGAATAACCCTTATAAGTTGGTTAACCAAACAATTCCTCTAGCTGAATATAAAAGTGATATCGCTCCGGTTCACTAGCCAATATAGCATAAGTTGCTTGATTACAAATGGCTAGAATCTGCTCTCTAATAAAACTCTCGCTGTTTTGCTTGCTTGATTCGAGCGCGATCGCAGATGTAAGGTGCTTACGCTTTGCGATGATAGCACCCTACAAACTTGTGGAACAGGCGTCTCGCCTGTGAATTTCTGCGCTTCCCTACCTCATCTCATATCCAAACAAATTCGGATCGACTTCACCCAAATTCAAATCGGCCAAACCATACTCAGCCCAACGCCTTTCTACCATCGCCGCCACATCAGGATCGGACTCCAAAACTTCCCCCCATTCGTGATCGGTTTCCGGCGGCATCTTCGTAGTAGCATCAATCCCCATTCTGCCTCCCAAACCAATCTTTTCACTGGCAAAATCTAACGTATCAAAAGGCGTATTCGGCAGAATAAATACATCCCGAACCGGATCGACTTTAGAACTAATTGCCCAAACTACTTGACGCGGGTCGCGAATGTTGATACTTTTATCGACAACAATCACAAACTTAGTGTAAGTAAACTGCGGTAATGCACTCCAAAATGCTAAAGCAGCCCTGCGCGCTTGACCGGGATATGCTTTATCAATCGAGATAATTGCGGCTTTATAACTCAGGGCTTCCATCGGTAAGAAGAAATCGACAATTTCCGATACTTGCTGCCGCAAAATAGGGGTATAAATACGGTTAAGCGCGATCGCCATCATTGCTTCTTCTTTCGGCGGCCGCCCGCTAAATGTCGTCAGATAAATCGGGTCTTTGCGGTGCGTCATGCAGTGGAACCGCACCAACGGCGAATCCTCCACGCCGCCGTAATAACCCATGTGATCCCCGAAGGGCCCGTCGGGCAGAACTTCCCCCGGCGTAATCGTTCCTTCTAACACAATTTCCGAGTCCGCCGGTACTTCCAAATCTACGGTTTTGCACTTCGCCAATTGCACGCCGGAACCGCCGTAAAGTCCGGCAAATAACCATTCCGATAAATCTACAGGAATTGGCGTTGCAGCAGCCAGGATGATTAAAGGATCGACTCCAAGGGCGATCGCAACTTCCAACTTTTTACCAGCCTGCGCCGCTTTCCGCAAGTGCCGCGCCCCGCCCCGCACCGATAACCAGTGTACAGTCATCGTGTTTTTTGACTGCAACTGCAACCGATAAACCCCCACATTCGGCGTGCCCGTTTCGCAATCTTTGGTAATTACCAAACCCAGGGTGATAATTTTGCCCGCATCTCCCGGATAAGGGCGAATCATCGGGATTTTGTTCAAATCCAGCCCTTCTCCCTCAAGTACCACTTGCTGACAAGCTGGGAAAAAGTCGCGGCCGGGTTTGGCTTTCACTACGTCAAACAGCACTTTGCCGAATTCTATCGCTTGGGAAATCTTTTTCGGCGGTTTTGGCTGTTGCAGCATTCCCAGTTTTTTGCCGAGCTCTTCTAGTTCGATCGGCTTTTCCATGTTCATCGCCCAGCAAACGCGCTGTTCCGTACCCAACAGGTTGATTGCGACGGGGAATTCGGCCCCTTTGACGTTTTCAAACAGCAATCCAGGGCCGCCTTTTTGCAGCATTTGGTTGGAAATTTCGGCAATTTCGAGGTCGGAATCGACTAAGGCGCTAATCCGGCGCAGTTGTCCCCGTTCTTCGAGTAGTTTTAGGAATCCCCGCAAGTCTCTTGCCATTTTTTTTAAGAATTGTTAACGTTCTTTTGTTATTATGAGCCGATCGACTGCCACAATTTACTCTTGAACCCCTCAAAGAATATCTATTTAACGAACCGCGAAGACGCGAAGGGTGCGAAGGAAGAGAAAGAAGAAGATAGGTGATGCCTTGTTCGGTTCGGGAGTAGGCTGCATAATGGGTTAATGAAATGTCCTCAATGCGAATCTGACCAAGTTCGTAAAAACGGCCGTCCCAACGGGCACCAGCGGTATCTTTGCAAAGCTTGCCGCAAACATTTTTTTGAGCGGTTGAGTCCGCAGTCTTTCAGTCGCCAATGCACTGAAACAGAGTTAAGCGAAGTTATCCCGCAAGGAATCGAGTCTGCAACCACCACAGAGTCCGGCGGGATTGCGATTTTGTTGTTAGATGCCGAAAATCTGAAACTTAAGGTTAATACAGAACAATTCTTAGCCGGTTTGTGCGACTATCCCCTGCAAGTTAAAATTGCTTTTGCTAACTGGAAAAACCCGAGTACGGGCAAGTTGGATGCTGAACTTTACGATCGCGGTTACGAACTAATTCACGTTCCGGGTGGTGCTAATAGTGCTGATGGTAAAATGATTGCTTTTGGCGCTGCTATTTTATATCGATATCGGGATGTGCGACAAGTTTTTGTCTGTTCTTCGGATGGTTTGTTAAATCATCTTTGCAATCAGTTGCAAAATCAGGGAGTGACTGTCTTTCGGGTGCGTCGGCAAAATTCGGTTTTGTCTGTAGAAAACTGTCAGAATGGTGAGAGCAAGCACTATTCTTGCGAAAGGGAAGAGGAAATCCCTAGTTTTGAAGAATTGGCTAATCAAGTTGCTGAGTTGTTGAAGGCTGAACACAAATCTATTGATGAGCGAATCGCTCGTTTTTCTAGTGTGGCTGAGCTTTTTCAAGAACGCCGTAATGTTGCGTTCAATTCTACAAATTCCCATACAGCAGCACTGTCGGAGTCAGCACAAAACCAAGTTCCCCCAGTGCTTGAACCATCTTTGGCGACCGTTGCTGTTCCTCCAAATATTGCGGAGCAAAATTTGCCAGAAATAATACCTGCTGTCAATTCAAATGCTATTGAGTCCCTGGATGTTTTAAAAAATATACTTGTAGAAATAATTGACTGTGCAAAAAATGAGTTGAAAGAGGATGCTATTCTTGTAACAATAATTAAGAAAGTTTTTTTTGCTAAATATCACTCTCATGCTGATTTAATTGTAAAAAGCTTTTTGGGTAAAACTTCTAGTTTGATCAAATTTTTGCAGTCGCAATCAGCTACTTTTAAAATAATATTAATCGGTACCGAACATCAAGTGGGACTCGTTCAAAAACCCTCCGCTTCAAAAATTGAATTATCTGCCGCCCTCGAAGCATCGGTAGCAAAAATTGTACTGGCATTAACTGCTGAATCTCCAGGTAGTTACATTCCGATTCCCCAGGTAGCCGGCGAATTTAAAAAGCAATACGGTCAACCAATTACTAAAAAGCTGAAATCGCTGGATTTGGGCACCAAATTTGCCGATTTTTTGCAGTCCTGTAAAATATTTAAAGTTAAGAAAAACGGTAAGATTTATGAAGTGGCGATCGCCAAAGTTACGGATTAAATATATGACTCCAAAGTCATAAATTGTGAGGGTAAGGTGCGCTTGGACGTACCTTACAAGCTATAGCAGTCGCCAAGGTGCTTAGGTAACGCTCGCTCTTCGACTACGCTCATGTACTCCCTGGCGATCGTATTCAAGATTAAGGTCAAACAGACAACTTTTCGCCTGTCAGGTTTTAATCGGGCGGCCCACTTTTCTTTCAACCAGTCCGAGGCTTTAACCCTCAGTTATCGAATTGCTTACCTATTCTTAACCATTTTTGATTAGCTATTGTGATAAATTATCAGAGGACATCAGTTATTTTAAATAACCATCTACTAGCAATCCTTAGTTATTAGTTTTTAAAGCTGATTTTTTGAGTCAGTTTGGAGCGACTCAATTACTGAATAACAATTACTCCCTCACTAACTAGCACGAAAAATTAATTATTTTCAAAGTCTCAATACACTCTCGATCGCCAACAATCAAAAGCCCAGGTTTAAATGAAAACTGCCCCTTCGCATCTGCCACCTGAGTCTAAGCTTTGGCAGCGCAATTTAACCTCAGCTATGTGGAAAGAGTATGCTTTACACGCTCTATTGGGAATACTTGGGTGTATTCCCGCATTGATCACCCTAGGAATTATTACAGTCCTGATTTATGAAACAGCAATTTTCTTCCAAGAAGTACCTTTGTGGAGATTTTTGACAGATACGCAGTGGACGCCGCTGTTTCCCAATAAAACCTTTGGCATTATGGTACTTGCCAGCGGCACATTGTTGACAACGGCGATCGCCATGACTGTTGCCGTGCCTATTGGCTTGCTCACAGCCATCTACCTCAGCGAATACGCTCCCCATAGAGTGCGTTATCTGCTCAAACCATTTATAGAAACTCTATCGGGCATCCCCACTGTAGTCTATGGCTATTTTGCTCTGTTATTTGTCACCCCGCTGCTGCAAAAACTTATCCCCAATCTAGCCGGGTTTAGCCCTTTAAGCGCAGGTTTAGTCACTGGCGTAATGATTGCACCTATTGTATCTTCTATGAGTGAAGACGCTATTCAAAATGTACCAAAAAGATTACAAGAAGCAGCTTATGCTTTAGGTTTTACTAAACCAGAAATTATTACTAAAATAATTTTACCAATCGCATTTCCCGGCATCATTGCCTCCTTTACATTAGCAGCTTCTCGCTGTTTGGGAGAAACCCTAATCGCCTCCATTGCAGCAGGACAAAATCCCCACTTTGCTCTGAATCCGCTAGAAGCAGTATCGACAATGACTGCTTTTATCATTCAAGTAAGTTTGGGCGATGTACCTATAAATTCTCTAGAATTTCACACTATTTTTACAGTAGGAACTGTCATATTTTTGATGACCTCGATCCTCAACACACTGAGTCACTTGCTTGTCCGGCGCCACCGCGATTTAATGTTAGAAGTCCCAATTTGCAGCCAGGAGGTAAATCAAGAAAGTTTAGCTATTAATTCTCGGTCAGATATCGCTCAATACTCCCCTCAAAAAATACCAAAATTTCCTCACATTTTTCAGCCTGGTTTCACCAAACGTCACTTCCTCGATCGAATATTCATAATTCTCACAGCTATTCCACCTTTAGTTTTAATAACCGTTCTAGGGCTTTTATTATTTGATGTGTCTCAAGATGGTCTCTCGCGCCTTAACTGGCAATTTATCACGTCATTTGCTTCCAGAAACCCCGAAGAAGCAGGAATTTACGTAGCCTTAGCGGGAACTTTTTGCTTGCTGGTATTAACTGCCATTTTCGCTACTCCCATTGGAGTAGGAGCAGCCATTTATCTCGAAGAATATGTCCCCAATAATCTATTTAGCGAATTCCTCGAAATTAACATTGCAAATTTAGCAGCAATGCCCTCTATTATTTATGGCTTGCTAGGGCTGGGAGTATTTGTTCACGGATTAGGATTCTTGACTGGCAAGTACAGTTTACTTTCTGCGTCCCTCACTCTATCAGTAATCGCTTTACCCACAATAATTATAGCTACTCGTTCAGCACTGCGCGCCGTTTCCCATAGCTTGCGCGAAGGAGGCACCGCTACAGGAATGACTCGGTGGCAGGTTTTGTGGCATCTAGTCCTGCCATCTGCAATGCCCGGTATTTTAACGGGAATTTCTTTATCCCTTTCCCGCGCAATTGGCGAAACTGCCCCGCTAATTGCGGTAGGTGCATCGGCTTTTATTACCTTTACGCCTGCTTTATCTCTGGAGGGGTTACGGAGTCCTTTTACCGCTCTACCAGTTCAAATATTTAACTGGGTTTCTCGAAGTCAAGCCGATTTCCAACAAAATGCAGCAGCAGCAATTATCTTGCTAATTGGCATTCTATTTGTGATGAATATTTCGGCTATAATATTGCGAGATAGCTGTAGCAAAAAACAAGCTTAAAGCATCAAAAAGCAATTAGCAAGCCTCACCCAAGTAGCAATAAAAATCCGCACCTGTAAACCTAAAAATCAAGGATTAGGAGTGTAATGGATAAATTATTGCTTCTTCCTTACACCCCCCTATCTGCAATTCCCAATCGCCAATACGCAGTTTCTTTGTACCTATGCAAACAGATTTTGAATTGCCAACACCCCTAGAAGCTATTTTGCGCGTCCAGCAACTATCCGTATCCTACAATGACACTTTAGCCATACAAGGAATCAATATGGAAATTTACAAAAATCAAGTTACAGGATTTATCGGCCCTTCTAGCTGCGGAAAAACGACTCTGCTGCGCTGTTTTAACCGCATCAACGACTTAGTTAAAGGCGCTAAAATAACTGGAAAAATTACTTTTTACGATCGAGACATCACAGAGTTCAATCTCATAGAGATTCGCCGCCGCATCGGTATGGTATTTCAAAAACCCAATCCATTCCCCAAATCGATTTACGAGAACATTGCTTTGGGACTTCGCGTCAACGGCTATCGGGGAAATATTGACGAGCTTGTCGAAGATTCTCTCCGTCAAGCAGCGCTGTGGGATGAAGTAAAAGACCGGCTTAATAAAAATGCTATGACTTTATCAGGGGGCCAGCAGCAGCGACTTTGCATTGCTAGAGCCTTAGCACTTCAACCAGAGGTAATTTTGATGGATGAACCTTGTTCAGCGCTCGATCCAATTTCAACTTTACGCATAGAAGAATTGATTAACAGCCTTAAGAAGCATTACACAATTGTTATAGTCACGCACAATTTACAGCAGGCTTCAAGAGTGGCTGACCTTGTTGCCTTTTTCAATATCAAGATTCAAGAAGGAAGGCGAGTGGGCGAACTTGTAGAGTATGCTTCAGCTCCTTCTATATTCCTGAGTCCTCAACATAAAACGACCTCTGATTATGTGGGGACTTATAGCCGCATAGATAGTGTAATTAGTTGAAAAATTAGGGTGCGTTATATCTAGTTGTAACGCACCTTAATTGAGTCATTTATTATCCAAATCGACCTTCTACATATTCTTGCGTTTGCTGCTTGGCAGGACTGTTAAAAATAGTCTTAGTTTGATTAAACTCGACCATTTCACCTAAATACATGAAAGCTGTATAGTCAGAAACCCGTGCGGCTTGCTGCATATTGTGAGTGACAATTAAAATTGTCACTTGTTCTTTCAACTCGGCAATTAAAGCTTCGATGCTGGAAGTTGCGATCGGGTCTAAGGCAGAAGTTGGTTCGTCAAATAAAATTATCTCAGGTTCGGTTGCGAGAGCTCTAGCAATGCACAACCGCTGCTGTTGGCCTCCCGAAAGATTAAACGCCAAATCATTTAATCTGTCTTTTACTTCATTCCACAAAGCTGCGCCCTGCAGAGCTTTTTCGACTTTTTCATCCATGACGCTGCGCTTCGTTTGACCCCGCACCCGTAACCCATAAACTACATTTTCATAGATTGACTTGGGAAAAGGATTTGGCTTTTGAAACACCATGCTGATCCGCATCCGAACTTCGATGGGATCTACCTTACGGCTGAGGATATTAATCTCATCTGAGTCCAGCAAGATTTCCCCTTCGTAGCGATTGCCGGGATAGAGGTCGTGCATCCGATTGAAACACCGCAGCAGCGTAGTTTTGCCACAGCCAGACGGGCCAATTAGCGCGGTGACTTTTTTATCATCAACAACTAGGTTGATATTTTTCAGTGCCTGAGTTGAACCGTAGAAAAAATTCAGGTTTCTGACTTCAGCTTTTGCCTTAACGTTAGTTGAAGAGGAAGAGTTGGTTGTGATTTTTTTTACCATTTGATGTTTTTGCGGAAAATATAGCGGAGATAAATTGCACAGCCATTCATCACCAAGGTCATCGCCAGTATTATGAGGCCTGCTGCGGCGGCGTTGTTTTGAAATTCCGGTTGCGGGCGCGATACCCAGTTGAACATTTGCATGGGCATGACTGTGAAGGGTGACATCAGCCATTTAAACGAAACATAAGGAAATTCGGCTTGCAGGGGAGAGTCTGGCAAAAAGGCAATAAAGGTGAGGGCTCCAATTGTAATTAGAGGTGCTGTTTCTCCGATCGCCCTTGACAACCCCACAATTACTCCTGTCATAATACTGCCAGCGGAGTATGGCAAAACGTGATCCGAAATCGTTTGCCACTTGGTAGCGCCTGTGGCGTAGGAAGCTTCCCTGATCTCATTAGGAATAGCCCTCAGTGCCTCGCGAGTAGTAACAATTACTACTGGTAAAATCAGCAGTGCTAAAGTCAAACCAGCAGTGAGAATGCTCTGACCCAAGTTTAATTGATATACAAAGAAACCTAAAGCTAAAAGTCCATAAACAATTGAAGGAACGCCTGCTAAATTAGTGACATTAATTTCGATAAAATCAGCAACCCAATTTTTCCGGGCGTACTCTTCCAAGTAAATACCCGACGCAATACCCAAGGGAACCGCTGCTAAAGCTGTTACTAACATTACTAAAGCCGAGCCTACCCAAGCAGACAGTACGCCTGCATCTTCCGGGCGACGGGATGGGAACGATGTCAAGAATTGCCAGGAAAGACGCGGTAAACCATCGATCGCCAAATCAATGATTAATGCTAACAGGACAACCACACCTACTAGCATAAACAATAAGCCGATCGCAGCGAAAATGCTGTCCCACAGCTTAGCTTTTGCAATTATTTTTCGGATTTCCTGTATATTTTTTACTGCCATATTTGGGTAGTTAGTAATTGGCAATTGATGATTGGTAATTGGTAAGGAGTTCTGATTCTTTTGTTAGATTAACTTCAGCCTCAAAATACCAATTTAATTTGAACTTACCGATGTTTTAGATCCCCTTAAATCCCCCTTAAGAAGGGGGACTTTGAAAGCGAGAATCTTGTCCCCCCTTACTAAGGGGGGTTAGGGGGGATCTGATTCTATGGAAACTCACCAAAACTTGCTTTTTACCATTACTTAGTATTAGTAGATTTCCCTGTAACGCTTGCTCAGAAAATGCCCAATTATGTTAAATATCAAAGTCATCAACACTAGGGTCAGCCCCGCCACAAAAATTGTTTGATACTCTAAGCTGGCGTGCGGCAAGTCGCCGAGACTAACTTGCACGATATAAGAAGCAATTGTAGCACCGGGTTCCATTGGATTCCATGTGTAATTTGGCTGCAAACCAGAGGCGATCGCGGGAACCATTGTAAGGCCCACAGCGCGAGAAATTGCCAAAATGTAAGAAGCAGAAATTCCTGAAAGTGCCGCGGGAAAAACTACCGACGTTGCTGTCTGAAATCGTGTTGCTCCCATTGCATAAGCGCCTTCCTTGAGATATACTGGCACAGCTCGCATTGCATCTTCGCCGATCGAACTAATGAAGGGTACAATCATAATACCCACCACTAATCCAGCGCTCAACATATTGAAGCCCGGTAAATCTGGCAGCACTTTCTGCAATAGCGGGGTTACAAATAAGAAGGCAAAGTAACCGTAGATTACTGTGGGAACTCCCGCCAGCAATTCCAACGCTGGCTTCATCACCTCGCGCACGCGACTGTCAGCAAATTCGCTCAGGTAAATCGCAATGATTGTACCCATAGGAATTGCCACCATCATTGAAACTCCCGCAATTACCAAAGTACCCGAAACTAGGGGCAAAATCCCGTAGCGAGGCTCGGAAAACAGCGGTGTCCATTCTGTACTCGTGAGAAATTCCACCAAAGAAACTTTTTGGAAGAAACCCAAGGACTCCGAAACTAGGATGTAAAGAATAGCGAAAGTAGTTAGTACCGACGAAAAGGCTGCGAGGAACAGCAAGAAGGCGATCGCGCCTTCGCGTAAATCCCTCACTACCTTTGGGGAAAACGCGGCTTGTTTGGATAATTTCAGTGATTTTTGAGCCATTAGTTATCAACAATTAGTCATTGGTTATTAGTTATCAGTCATCAGTCATTAGTCGTGCCTCTCCGATTTGCACCCCGAAATATAGATATAATTTTTGTAAGTAAATACAGCGCCACGATCTGGATTTACTCCCGTAACTAATGACTGCTGACTAAATAAATACCGACAAACTTGCTATCTGGCTTCGCGCTTCAACATTTCCTCAATCGTCAAACCTACAGCTTCTTCGCCACCGAAAATAGTGCCTACACGACGCTTTGTAAAATGACTCATAGCAGTTGTATAAGCCTGGGGAGGTAGAGCTACGTACTTGACCTCGCTCGCTAGTTTAGCACCGTTTTTGATATAGTATTCGACAAACTGCTTCACTTCCGGCTTATCTGCTGACTTGGCATTAACGTAGATGAACAGAGGACGCGATAGCGGTTGATAACTGCCATTTTGTACTGTCTGCGTAGAAGGCAATACAGCACCTTTGCCACCATTAATTCCCACTGCTTTGAGCTTGCCCTTATTTGCTTCGTAATAAGCGTAGCCGAAGTAGCCTATGGCATTTTTGTCGCGAGAAACACCGTTGACTAACACATTGTCGTCTTCGCTGGCCGTGTAGTCGCCCCGGCTAGATTTAGATTTGCCGACGATCGCTTCAGTAAAATAGTCAAAGGTTCCAGAAGCAGTACCGGCACCAAACAGCTTCAGGGGTGCGTTGGGAAATCCTGCCCGAATTTGGTTCCAGTTATTGATTTTACCCTGAGCTCCGGGTTCCCACATTTTCTTGAGTTCGGCAACTGTCAAGTTTTGCGCCCAGGTATTTTGGGGGTGAACCACGACAGTCAAAGCATCATAAGCAACGGGTAGTTCTATATATTTAATCCCAGCTTGAGCGCAAGCCTGCATCTCCGCTTTCAAAATCGGTCGGGAACCGTTGGAAATGTCAGTTTCGCCGCGGCAGAATTTTTTGAAGCCGCCACCCGTACCGGAGACGCCCACGGTAACTTGTATGCCTTTGTTGGTTTTTTGGAACTCTTCGGCGACAGCTTCGGTAATCGGGTAGACGGTGCTGGAACCGTCGATTTTAATTGTTCTTTGTCCTTGAGCCTGAATCGCTGGGACTGACATACCGATCGCCGCAGCTACAAATGCCGATGCACCCGCTATTGTCAAGCCGTTAAGCTTAAATTTCATCAAATTGAGCGCCATATAATTTGATCCTGTGCGTTAAGTATGATGAGCAGCGAATCCTATAGGAGGATAACAGTCGATCTTTAAATTTTGAATTAATTTAGATTATGAACAGTTTAAATTTTTCCCACTAACTGAGATAATGGACTGTTGAACAAAGCTTTTGATGACTATAAAATTGATCGGGAAAAAGCTTAAACTAGAAACGGCAGCGACAATAGTCTTTTTAAATGTGCGATTTGCGATCGTCTTGAAAACTTTGTAAGGTTTTTTGCAAAAATGTCTTCACCACTGCTGAAGCGAGAGTTGGGTGTTTTCGGCGCAACTCTCATGGGCCTGGGATCAATCCTCGGTACCGGAGTATTTGTGAGTATCGGCATTGCGGCGGAAGTTGCGGGGCCGGGAGTGATTTTGGCCGTAGGTATTGCAGCTTTTGTTGCTGTGTGCAATGGCCTTAACAGCGCTCAATTAGCGGCCAATCATCCTGTTAGCGGCGGTACTTATGAATATGGCTACAAATATCTCAATCCTTGGCTGGGTTTCACTGCCGGCTGGATGTTTTTGTTGGCGAAAACGGCTTCTGCGGCTACTGCTGCTTTGGGTTTTGCGGGGTATTTTTTAAATGCAGTTGGTGTAGCCGATCGCACTTACCTGATCCTAACAGCTTTAGTCGCCCTCGCCGCCATTACTTTAATTGTATTGACGGGAATTAGGCGATCGAATATTGCCAATACTGCCATAGTCTCAGTTACACTTCTATCCTTAGCGGTGTTTGTTGCTGTCGGTTTGCCAGAGGTAAAGTGGGAAATGGCCACCGTACAGAATCATAACTCGATCGGCTCCATCTTCCAGGCCACCGCCCTGATGTTTGTCGCTTATAGCGGTTACGCCCGAATCACCACAATGAGCGAAGAAGTGCGGGAACCGAGGGAAACCATTCCCAAAGCCATAATTTTCACTTTGGTGCTGACAATGCTGCTTTACGTCGGGGTAGCAGTAGTTGTCGCGGGCGCGGGGGGAGCCGATAAATTGTCTTTACAAACAGGTGGCACGACTGCACCTCTGGAAGTCATCGCCCGCAGTTTCCGAATTCCAGGAGTTTCTCAACTGCTAGCCGTCGGTGCAATTACCGCTATGTTGGGAGTCTTGCTGAACTTAATTTTAGGGCTGTCGCGTATCTGGCTGGCGATGGGGCGGCGCTTGGATATGCCCAGAGTCTTGGCGCGGCTGAATCCTTCGGGGACAACTCCCTACGTGGCTGTGGTGGTTGTGGAAGTGACGATCGCACTTTTAATCCTCGTCGGCGATGTCAAGACCACTTGGTCATTTAGCGCCTTTAGCGTTTTGATATATTACGCTATCACCAACCTCGCCGCGCTGCAACTTTCCCCCGCCGAAAGGCTTTATCCGCAGTGGTTGGCTTGGGTGGGTTTGGGGAATTGTCTGTTTCTGGCTTTCTGGGTGGAGAGGCAAATTTGGCTGACAGGATTGGCATTAATTGCCGCCGGTTTAATTTGGCGGGCGATCGTCCGACTCCCGGCGAAAAACTAGAATTGTGATAAATTGAAACAGCATTCTGCATTGTAGAGGGCCATGCCCGATCGAACTCCCGAGCTTGCGACTCAAGAATCTCCCGCATTCAGCGCCATCAGTCGCTATATCGCTCAAACACTAATTACCATTCAGGAAAAGCATCCCGAATGGATAGCTGAAAAATACAGGAACACCCCCTGGGCAAAACCTGATTTTCAGTCAGTTTTGATTGGAAAATTGACAAAAAGTTTCACAGTAGCCAGCGATACAGATTCCCTGCTGCTGACTGCGAAAAAATATCTACAAATTCTGCTGGTTCCAGAATTCATTAATTCACCTCAATTCAGCAAATTATCTGCCAAAATTCAGCAGCTAGCCCAATCTCAAACAGCACCAGCTAAATCAGAAAACTCAGTTTCCTCAGAACCTCCAACTCCAACACCCAATCAACCAGCCCCGCTTCCGGCCGGCATTGCTATCTTGCTGCTAGATGTCGAAAACTTGCAACTCACCGTCGAAACCGAAAAATTCCTAGAGGGAATTTGCAACTATCCCATTCAAATCAAAGTTGCCTTTGCCAACTGGCGCAGCATGGGCAAGAAAGATGCCGAATTTCACCAGCGGGGCTATCAACTAATTCACGTCCCCCCCGGCAAAGACAGCGCCGACTTAAAAATGGCTACCGTCGGCGCATCGATTTTCGTACATTATCCCACAGCCAAAGAGATTTTTGTCTGTTCGTCCGATCGCGCCCTCACTCACCTCAGCAATACACTGCAAGCCCACGGATTAACCGTATTTCAAGTCCGCAAACAAATAGATAAAATTATAGTTTTAAACAGCAAAACCGGACAAGTGGAAACCCATTCCCTGGTAACTATACCGGAAATTACACCCCTAGAACAATTAGTTATTCAGCTAAAGGAATTAATCAAAAAAGAACAAAAACGCACATCAGCTCAGTGGATAAAACTTTCTACTGTTTCAGCTTTATTTAAGGAGAATCATGGTTTAGTCCTCAATCAAGTTGTTGCCCATCATTTGCTCGGCACTAAAACCAGGGATATCTTTCTCAAATATCCCACGGATTTTGTCCTCCACAAACCATCAGAAACTTCTCAAACTTATGTTACTCTTTTTGAAGTGAGATTGTCGCCCCCACCGCCAATACTGAGCCAAGAAACTCTGAATAACCACCAGGCAGCACCTGCAAGTTTGACAGATATTAATTCTTTGGAAGACTTGGAAAGAGCTCTTGTCAAAATAGTTGGTGACTTAACCGGCAACTCTCCTGACAATTCTGTATTTCTTTCCAATGTAGGCAGCGAATTTCACAGACAATACGGCAAACAAATTACCCAAATAATTAAAGATTTTAATCTCGGTAGGAAATTTACTAAATTTTTGCAATCCTGCGCTTCTCTCCAGCTAAAAAAAGCCGACAAAGGCTGGCAAGTTTCCCTCAATTAATTAAAAATTAGGCGTTGCTTAATCAGGGTATGAAAAAAATAACTTTAAAATCCAAAAGCTTTGTGGATACTGGTTTTTATGACGGGCATATTTAACGTTTCATACCGTAAATCAGCAACGCCAAAAATTAAAATATATAAGCATCCCCATTACTAGCAACTTGAGTTATCATACAATCGGGACGTAAAGATATGTAAAGGGATATGCAGGACAAAGTTGTAGTTGTGGTGGGTGCGACTGGCGGCATCGGTTCAGCGGTGGCCCGCCAACTCGCCGATGCGGGTGCGAAGCTAGTGCTCGCAGCCAGAGACAGCAGCAAGTTAGACGCTTTAGCTAGCGAACTTTCGGCAACAGAGGTACTGTGCGTGCCCACAGATATCACCGATTTGCAGCAAGTCGAGACGCTGATGCAGACAACTGTGGAACATTTCGGACAAATTGATGCTCTCGTAAACGCCGCCGGTGCCGGAATTCTCAAGCAGTGGAACAAGTTAGAACCGGCGGATTTAGACGCCATGCTTGACTTGAACTTGAAAGGCAGTTTTTACACGTCTCAAGCAGCGGCGAATGTGATGAAAGAGCGCAAATCCGGCCACATTTGCAATGTCATCGGGATTTTGGGCAAGCATTCGATGGCGATGGGAACCGCTTATTGCGCTTCAAAGTTTGGGGTAGTTGGTTTCAGCAAGTGCATGGCAGATGAACTGCGACGCTACGGCATTAAGTTTACACTATTCTATTTTGGCGGGGTGGATTCTCCGTTTTGGGATAATGTGAGTTTGAAGGTAGACAGGTCAAAAATGCTGAGTACCGAAACTGCTGCAAATGCGATTATGTTTGCTCTTTCGGCTCACCCGCAAGCTGTGCCGATGGAGATTAATATTCAGCCGGAAAGTCATTTGTTCTTTTAGCTATTGAGGAGTGATTTGAAGGCAGAAGGCAGCGGAAGCTGCAGGCAAGAAAAATTATGAGATTTTTAGGTTTGAGAACTTGTACAGCACTTAATTATGTAGGGTGCACGGGCTCGCGCACCTTACCCATATAAGTAGCACGTCAAACCATTTTTTGGCCTTAGTCCTATTGGCGAAAGCTTAGCGGTCAAAGCGAAGCTATGGCAGACACGGGGTTTCTTTTAATTGCCGACTTATTTCTGCCTTCAGAGGGAGCGAGGATATTCAATCTTTAGGTTATTATTAACTGGGCGCGCAATAAAAAGTATGAAAAATATCCATTACTCAGTCCCTCCCTTGCAGTTTCGCCTTGAAAATCAACAGATTTTCCATTTTTCAGTTTCCATTTTCAATTATTGATTATGGAGTTCGATCGCATTCAATTTTACGTTGAAAACGCTAAAGTATCCCGCGACTGGTTTGTCAGCCAGTTAGGCTTTCAATCAATAGCAGGTTATGCCAATAGCCACACTCACACTGAAGCTGTCAGCAGCGGCAATGTATGTTTTGTTTTATCTTCGCCCCTGACACCCGCTAGTCCCGCTGCTAGTTGGTTGAAGTTTCATCCTCCAGGGATTGCCGATGTAGGTTTTCGGGTAAAAAATATCGAATTAGCGATAGCTAGAGCGGCTGCACAAGGCGCTAAAATCCTGGAACCCATTCAAGAAGACCTAAACGCAGGAGGCTATTTTAAGCGGGCAAAAATCGCGGGCTGGGGAGATTTAAGCCATACGCTCGTTGAGCGAATTGGCAGCCATTCACTGCTATCGGCTTCGGATCAGCGGCCGCTGTTTACCCGGATTGACCACGTAGTGTTAAATGTTGAATCGGGCGATTTGTCAAGTGCTGTGAGTTGGTATCAAAAAATATTAGCTTTTCAACCGCAGCAAAATTTTGACATTCAGACTGAGAAATCGGCTTTGCGGAGCCAAGTTATGGTGCATGCTGAAGGTGGGGTGCAATTCCCGATTAATGAACCGGCAACAGCTAATTCTCAAATTCAAGAGTTTTTGAGTGCAAATCGAGGGCCGGGAATTCAGCACATGGCTTTGCAAACTAATAATATCGTGGGGGTTGTTGCCGATTTGCGATCGTGCGGTTTGCCTTTTCTACCGGTTCCTCCAACATACTACTCCGAATTGCAGCAGCGACAAAACTATTTGCCCGCAGATTGGCAAGAAATTGCAGCTTGTCAAGTTTTGGCCGATTGGCAAGAAGATACTCCCGCAGCGATGCTGCTGCAAATCTTTACCCAGCCAATTTTTGCAGAACCGACTTTCTTTTTCGAGATTATTGAGCGCCGAGTTAGTTTAGTTAACGGCAAACAGGTGCAAGCTGGAGGTTTTGGGGCGGGGAATTTTCGAGCTTTGTTTGAGGCGATAGAACGGGAACAAATGAAGAGGGGAAGTTTGATCGATGATTGACAAAAGTTCCAGTTTTTAAGTCAGACAGGCGTGTTAATCAGCAGTGCGATATCTTTCCACCCGTAGGCAATTTCTTTGAGTGAAACTCCGGCTCTACTTGTTTGCTGTTCGTCTACTTTTTCACCTCCTAACAATTCATAAAATTTATAGGCTGAATTGTCTCCTAGTACCCAAACAAGCATCGAGTTCAAACTTAATTCTGCCAATTTTGTGGCAACGGTTCTCACGAGTTGCCGTCCGATTCCTTGACGCTGATATTCCTCCAAAATATAGATGGCAAATAATTCTCCTTTATATACATATTTGCCAGTTCGCTCGCCACCACCCGCAGCAAAACCCACAATTTGTTCCGAGTCATTCTCAGCAACGCAGACAAAAACCCCAGTATTTTTGACGTTTGTCAGGATTTCTTGCCAACGGCTTTCTGCTTTTTCATAGGACAGTTGCGCGAGGTAATCTGCTGGTACAATTTTTCGGTAAGCTGTCCGCCAAGTATCTAGATTCACCCGTGTTATTGCAGGTGCGTCAGCGATTTTAGCTTCTCTCACAATCATCAGAAAATACTCCTTTCGGGCCCTGAAATTCTCTTTTCAAGTCTAGGCAAACTATACGATCGCGCCCTTCTAGTTTAGCTCGATACAGCGCTCGATCGGCCTGTCCAATTAACTCCTCAATCGATAAACCAGCACCAGGTACAGTAGTAGCGATCCCCATACTAAGAGTTATAAACTTACTTACCTTGGAAGCAGCATGAAAAATTGCCGCTGCTTTCAAACCGCTGCGAATTGCTTCAGCTACCTGCTTTGCTCCTTGCACATCAGTTCGTGACAAAATTACCGCAAATTCTTCGCCCCCGTAGCGAGCGGCTAAATCTCCTGCCCGCTGAGCGTTGCTAGCTAAAATCTCGGCTACTTGTTTTAAACATTCGTCGCCTCCTTGATGCCCGTAATGATCGTTGTAAAGTTTGAAAAAATCGATATCGCACAAAATTAAAGACAGCGACTCTTTTTCTCGCTCCATCAACTGCCATTGTAACTCCAATTTTTTGTCAAAACAGCGGCGGTTGGGAATTTGAGTCAATCCATCCACCGAAGCGAGGCGCTGCAATTCCATGTTCGCTGCTTGTAATTCTAATTTGGCTTGTTCTAAAGCTAAATTTTGCCGAGCTAATTCTTCACTTTGACGTTTTTCTTGTTCGTACAAAAATCGGATTGAAGCTTCAGCTTCTTGCAATTCTTTCTCTGCATATTTGCGCTTGACAAATTCCCCTAATTGAGAACTTACCACAGCTATGATCTGAAGTAAATCTTGATCCGGTGGCAGTTCTTCCCGGCAAAAAAAAGTCATTACTCCTACAACTTGGCTCCTAGCGTGAATGGGGAAACCGAATCCCGATCGCAGTCCCGCTTCCTCGGCCAAGCGCGATCGCACGAAATTGCGATCGCCCACAAGATCAGTAATCCACTGCGTAGAACCGCTTCTGGAAACCGCTCCCGGCAAACCCTCACCCGCAGCCAAAGTAATCTGCTGATCGTTTTCGGCAAACTCCCTAACTTCCTCCGCTGCCTGCCAAACTGCCACCCGCCGCCAACAAGGATTTTCCTCGATCGGACAGCAAAGCGGCAGGCACCAAAGCGGATCTTTTTCAGATTTTATTTCTTCACCCAATCTAGTTTCTTTCTCCCCCTCTGCAGGCGTCCAAAGTTCGCCAAAATCCCACCCAAAACTTTGGCAAATAGCTTGCAAAATTTTCGGAGTTGCGCTATCTAGAGAAGTTGATTCTGACAGGATATGAGTCACAGCATACTGTGCTTCTTGACACTTTTTTATGCGTTGTTGCTTGGTAATGTCTTTGCCTATATAAACAAAATCTTGTATAACCTCCCTATCTGCATCCTTGCTTCCTGTGCTTGTCTCAAAATTAGAGCATGAAAACGCAACAATCACCTTTAAACCTATTTTCGTTTGGCAAGCTACTTTTACTTGAGGCCAATATTCGCTTTTAAGTGCAGGAGGTAGCTGGCTGACTTTGCGTAACAATTCCTCCTCAGCCGTAATCATGGATATGGATTGGCCGATTAATTCCGATTCGGTATATCCAAATAATTGCTGTGCAGCTTGATTCACTTTTTTGATTTGGCCCGATGTTCCTGTTACGAACAAAACATCGCCTAGGGAATTAATAATTTTGTCAATATAATCGCCAGCAGCAGCTACGTGATCGCCTTTAATACTTGTTTTGTTGGCAGCCTGAAGCATGGTTGGCTGAGCTCCCATGCTATCTGTTACATCTTCGCATAAAATAATCAATCTGTCAGCATTCGCTTGTCCCTTATAACCAAATATGTACAAATTTAGATACAAATAAGAGCCGTCTTCGAGAACTCGGCTAATTGATTTTAACTGGCAATCTTGCTGTCTTTCTTCAATAATATCTTCCAGGATTCCTTCAATTCCCATTAATTCGGGAAAACAATCGCGCACGTCTTTTCCTTCGCCTACTTCCTCATGAATGTAGGCAAAATCTTGCACTTTCACAGATATTTCTTTAATCTTAAGTTCGCGATCGACTGTGAGGTATTCAATCCTGCGTAAGGATAACAGCTTATAAAGAAGAATATTAATACTTCTTGGGCTGCTCTCTACAGTCAATGTTGGAAGCATCTCGTTATTGTAGAGCATCTCTCTCAAAGGTTAGCCGGTAAAGTTAGTTGTTGTTTGGCTGCGATTTATCATGGGAATTTTTCTACTGGCATATGTCTTCACCTGTTACCGCTGGCTAATTTATGCAAACAGTACACTTGGGATTCTCCAAGCTGTTTTTTGCTTATTTTAAAAAGGGAACCAAATATTAATAGGATCAACTTTTTTGGAGAAAGCGCAGTCAAAACCAGCCTCGATAGAGGTTGAGATTTATGAAGAATATGTAGCGGTTTACACTATTTGTGCGACACATTTTAATTTTAAATTCCCCGATATGGCTTACAACCGCTAAAGTTGATGAACAGCACAGTTTAATTCAAAAATTTCCTTTAATTAGCACCATTCCTATAGACCTTACCTCCCCTAGGTATTTGTGTCAATTTTTGTAAAGAAAGTGTTACCTTTAAATGATATAGTATCGAAGAATTTGTATAAAAACTTAAAAACACTCTGCTAAATGCTGAGACTTATTACCGACTTTGACGGCCCGATCATGGACGTGTCCGATCGCTACTACCGAGTTTACCAGGAGTGTCTCGCCGAGACTAAGCGTTCGGGCCAACCAGTGCGCGAACTCCCCAAAGCCGAGTTTTGGGACATGAAGCGCGCGCGGGTTCCCGAAACCGAAATTGCCATCCTCTCAGGATTAGACGCAGCCCAAGCGCGCGATTTTGCTCAGAAACGCCGTCAAACCGTCCACACCCTACCCTACATGATTTACGATCAACCAGTCCCCAGCGCTCTGGAAACTCTCGAAAAGGTGCAGCGCGCTGGAGTAGACTTAGCTGTGATGACCATGCGCCGCGTTAGGGAACTAGACGAAGCCTTCAACCGCTGCAATTTAGGGCATTTTTTCCCAGAAAACCGCCGCTATTGCCTCCCCAACGATTACGTTAAAACCGGGGATGTCAAAGATAAGCCGCTGTTGATGGCAAAAGCTCTCGCCGAACTGCCGCCTGCTTCTGACATTTGGATGGTGGGGGATACGGAGGCGGATATTGTAGCAGCAAAAACCCACGGTATCAAGGTAATAGGTGTTTTGTGCGGAATTCGCGATCGTACCCAACTAGAAATGCACCAACCGGATTTAATTGCCAACAATTTGAGCGAAGCAGTTGAGATTATTTTAGATAATCAGTTGTCAGTTGTCAGTTGACTGTTGACTGTTGACTGTTGGCAGTGGTTAATTATTGTTATTGGTTAATTGTTATTGGTTGGTTCGTAGGTTTTAGGTGTTAGTAGTTAGTTGATTGTTACCAATTAACAATTACCAATAACTAATGACAGTTGATAGTTGACTAATGATTGATGACTGTTGACAACTGACAACTGCCAACTGTCAACTGTCAACTGACTATCGGAGAAAACCGCTGACCAGCCACAGAATTAAAAACGTAAACAAAGCGATAAATTTCTCTGTTGTTATAAATGCCGGACTGACCAAAGAACCCAAAAAGCCTCCCAGCAACAAACCTATAACCAAGCCAGCCACAGTCAGCAGCACAGCCCGACCAAATTTTTGTTCCTTGCGATTAACAAAATAAAGACAACAGCCGACCCCAAGAGCCAGAGTCAACTGTAGTAAACCATCATTAGCCGCCGGATAAATACTCAGTCCGCCCAACCCCACATACACCCCAGCCGGCCACAAAATGTCCGATCGACTAGGAGTATCGATTAGCCGCTGCAACCAAGCTGGGCTGCCACTCGGAGGAGACGGAGTAAAGCTTGCGGGCGGGGGCGTCAGCCGCTCAGGAAAGCGGATGCGTTCGGGTACTTTAATTTTACCTTCCTGTCGCTGCCGCAGGCGATCCATGAGGATGGCGTCGTAAGCTGCTTCGATCAATTCCAAACGTTTCTTGTCACCGCTGTACTGCTCACCTAGGCGCATGCGGGCCTCTTGGACTTCATCAAAGGAAGCATCTTCATCGACTTCAAGCAGTTGATAGGGAGTTGGCTCACTCATTGTAATAACCCGCTGAAGACTCTCGTTATAGAGTAATCTTAACAAGAGAGGAAAGCGGGGCGGGGGCGATCGCCGCTTTCCCAAAAGTTTTGCTGCTAGTTTTTGGTGCTTTAAAACAGGAACCAGCAAACCTTAGGAAGGTAGAAGATAGAAGGCATTTGGCATTTGGAAATAAAAAATAATGAATCCAAAGATTTTTATTTTTATCTTGGCGGTCTAAAATTTTACCTTCTGCCAAATGCCCTCAGAAGGAACTTGTCCCGCCGGCGCTCACAATTCCCGACCACTGGACTTTTTTAAGTCGATCGCGGCGGTACGAAAAAAAGTGAGCCGAGTCAGAATAAGTACAGAAAGGAGCGATCGCCACTTGAGAAAAATCGATTCCCAACTGCTGCAATTGCAAAGCATTGCAGAGGCGAACATCCAAGCGTACCTTTCCCGGTTCTGGATCGGCCAAGACAGGCGTTTCCGGCAGTTGGTGCAAAAACTCTAGAATGCCGTCGGCTGTAGCACTAACGGCACTCTTAGGAGCAATAGTGGCTCCCAGTTCCGCTGCTACTTCCACAGATACCTGGTAAACCTCTCCAGCGATCGCCGGCCCCATAGCAATCTTCAGATTTTCTAGTTGACTGCCTTGTGCCACAAGTTGAGCGATCGCCTCTGGTAATATCTTAGCAGCAGTCCCGCGCCAACCCGCGTGAACTGCAGCAACGAGTCCCGTGCGATCGTCAGCAATCAGCACCGGCACGCAGTCAGCCGAGCAAACCCACAGCGCCTCCAATTCTCGCTCGGCCACCAAGCCATCAGCCTCAGCATAGCTTGCTGCAGCGGTTTCCGGGCCCGGAGCCACAACCGGGGACAACTCACTCGTTTTGAGTACCGCATTGCCGTGTACCTGTTGGAGTCGGTAAACCTTAGCTCCGGGTTCGAGAACTTCCGTCAGAGCGATCGGTCCCTGGGGCGAGAAATCGCGAGTAAAAAAGCCGTGAGACCATCGAGAAAGCAAGCTACAAGTCAGATAAGGCAAGCCTTGCCAGCTCTGCCAGTCCCAACTGATACCGTCAGGTTGTCCGGCGCATTCAGAGTCAGGAAAATTTGTCAAGCGATCGCCAGCTAAAGTCATGAAAACCCATCCATCCCCAAGCGAATCATTTAGCTTGTATTCTAAACAATCAACAATTTTGTCCGCGTAGTTTAAAGGCAGCGCCAGCTTTAAGGAAAAAATCGCGAGGACTTGGCGGTTTGACAACGACCGACTGCGCCGAAATTTTGCAGAATCTGAGAAATATAGGCAACTAATTAACATAGAGGAACGCCAAAGCGCTATCATCAGTGTGGCCGTCACAGACTTCTAGGCAAGTTCCATCGGGATCAAAAAAACCGGATATCGATCGCGACTGAATGTGCAAGGCATTCGAGCTTGTTCTATGTGCAAAAAAAATTGCCTCAAGCCCGGTAAAATCAGTTAGGCCTGTATATAAAGACAAGGATTGCCATACATTCGATCCTGACTTCGAGATCCTTGTGCCCCCTGTTGAGTTGGGAAAAAAAATCGTGAAACCAGTTCCAGACAAGCAAATAACAGCCCATTTGAACACCAAACAGCAAAAAAAGAACCCTACAGGCGCCCGGACTCGATCGCGCCTTTTGTCCGATCGCTCACTGCTGGTGGGACTGGGTTGCCTTGCCAGTCTGGGACTGCTCAGCAAAGGCGTAGTTTGGGCCCAAGCCGAAACTCCGCCAGCAGAACAAGCCGTCCCCGGCGCAGCAGAACTCCAGCCATTATTTGAAGCTCCTCTCCCGCCCCCGGAACCCGAATACAGCCAAGGGTCGCCAGAACCATACCCTGAACCGCAGGCAGAAGTTCCACCGTCCGAGCCTTTCGATGCCCAACCGCCGTCAGAGCCTGAGTACGCCAGCGAACCACCTCCCACCGAATATTATCTGCCGGAGCCCGCGCTGATTCCCCTGCCAGAAGCGACGGCTCAGGAGCCGCCTTTTGAAGCACCGGTTAACCCGGCCCACGCTGAAATCGACCAAACAGACTACAGTGTTGGCGCTACCAGCGAGTACGAAGCGCCAACCAGAATAGAGTTTGCAGAACGATCTACCGGCTGCGAAGGAGAAGGCGGTTGGTGCGCGCCTCCTCCTGTTTCCGAGCCGGTGACGGCAGATGCCGGAGAACCAAACTACAGACAGGAAACTCCGATCGCAGACGATCGCTATATTGCAGCCCCTCCTCCTCGAAATCTGCCAGAAAGCATTCCAGAAAATGTTCGGGAAACTGTGGCCGGAAATAGTAGCGGGAATCCTGTCAGTAAAATCGGTCAAGCCGTTCAACAAATAGGCAGCCAGGTGTGGAGGGGTTCAAACCCGCCGGAATCTGCCTACGCACCCCCGCGCTACTCGGCAGGCGCAGGATACTCCGCAGACGCAGGATACTCCGCAGACGCCGGATACTCGGCTAACATCGGCTACTCCGCAGACGCTGGATACTCCGCAGACGCTGGATATTATGCCGGATCTGCATCTTACGGCGGCGGCGCTCCAGCGCCCAGCATGGGACTCGGGCCGGTTCAAGTCGGTGCGGTTAGTGTCAGCAGCGGCAGCAATACCGGTTTTGCTTACTACAATCTCACGCCGCGCCCCGCAGGCCTCCCCGGAAATGGCAACACCAGCTTGCTGTTTCCGCTATCTATTGCTTCGGCCATTACTTCGCCGTTTGGGTGGCGGACTCATCCGGTTATGGGCTACGGCAGGTTTCACACCGGAACTGACTTGGGAGCCCCGATGGGAACGCCCGTACTGGCGGCCTATGCCGGTCAAGTGGCGATCGCCGATTGGTTGGGCGGCTACGGTTTGACGGTGGTTCTCAACCACAGCAAAAAGTCTCAGGAAACTCTCTACGCCCACCTTTCGGAACTGTTTGTGAAACCGGGAGAGTTCGTGAAACAGGGAGAGACGATCGGCCGCGTCGGCAGTACGGGAATGTCTACAGGGCCTCACCTCCACTTTGAGGTTCGGCAAATGACTGACCAGGGTTGGGTGGCGATCGACCCGGGCTCTCAGCTAGAATTCGCTCTGGCAAAAATGATCGGCAGTTTGGAAACCGCCAAAGTACCGCAAATGCCGAAAATGGTGGAAATACAAACCGCTAGCGGACTCAAGGATTTGGAAAACGATCTGCCCCAGCTTCCACCTCTGCCACTGGGAATGGACATCGAAGTTCACAACCTCCAGCCGCCATTCCCGGAACTCTTAAAAGCTGACACTTCTAAGCCCAAAGATGCCGAAGCAGTCAAACCCAAAATTCAGAAGCAAGCTAACAGGTAAAAATTGGGGATTGGCTAGATTAATTTTCTTGTGGAACGGTCGAAAAGCGCACCCCACAAGAAAATTAATGTTTTGTGCAACCAGCACGCAAACTCGTTGTTTTTCCTCGTTACCAGGCTTTTTAGGGTAACGAGGAAAAACTGATAAAAAATGGTAACTTGCAGCTTATGCTAATAGCGCAGCATTTTTGGGAATTAATTTTATTTCTGATTATTCTAGTCGGGCCGATTCCCTTAAGCTTGTCTCTTGCCTTCGAGAATCAAAAAGAAAACAATAACTATTCATTTCCCCATTTTCTCCTCGTACTCCTGACGGGATGGAGTATTGCACAAGTTTGTACAGGCTTGATTTTAGGAAGTGCCGATCGCCTAAATATTGCTGGGGTGATTATAGCAGAAATGCTGATTTGTGCGATCGGCTTGAGCCTGATTTATGCCAAAAACCACACAGCTTTTACCTTCTCGCAGTGGCAGATTCCCCCACTAAAGCAACCTTTGGGCTACTCAGAATCCCTAATTATTGTTGCCACCGCTGTTGTAGGAGTTGTGCTGTTGGAAACTCTGGCAACCAAACCCACAACCAATTATGACTCATTGTGGTTTCACCTACCTGCGATCGCCCGATGGTATCAAACCCATTCATTTACTTTATTAGATGCCGCCGGAAATTGGATTTTTGAACAAGAACAAGCCAGAGTATATCCCTACAATTGGCACGTTTTATCTGCTTTGTGTGTAATCCCATTCAAAGAAGACTTTCTCGCAGCTTTTCCCCTGCTGATTGCTTGGGTACTTGAGGGAATTGCCGTCTATCTCTTGAGCGTAAAATTTGGAGCAAGGCGAATTCACGGTATGGCAGCAGCATCTTTAGTATTGACAGTACCCATGATGCTCAACCAAGTTAACACCATTCACCCCGACTTACCGCTAGCTGCAATATTTACAGTGGGTTTGTATCTAGGTTTATCCTATCATAGCAGCCGATCGCAATCCGAACTTTCCCTATTTTTGGCAGCCACAGGAATGCTAGCTGGAATA
Organism: Microcoleus sp. LAD1_D5; assembly: GCF_036702115.1. NCBI lineage: Bacteria > Bacillati > Cyanobacteriota > Cyanophyceae > Oscillatoriales > Microcoleaceae > Microcoleus > Microcoleus sp. LAD1_D5. The sequence goes on from NZ_JAUBSA010000008.1 coordinate 30,739, forward strand.
AAAATTACTGGAATCGTCTATGCAGCCTCACTTTTAGGAGGATTAGCAATATTAGAAATTAAAAGATTCGCGGTTGATAAAAAATCTACACCAGCTAATTTTAGAATTCGCCACTTTCTCAAACCAGTCTTGCTGTGCGGCATAGCTTGTTGCTTGCTTTTAGGAGGTTTTTGGTATGCGAGAAACTTGCTGCAAATCAATTATCCTGTCGCCGAAGTCGGCGATATTAAAATTCCCTTAGAGCCTGTTCCCTTACCGTCTCCAATACCTCCGGTAAAGCAGCCGCCCGCTTCGCCACTTCTAAAGATTTGGCAAAGCACTTTAGCAGCTCAATTTAATCCTAACAATATTTCCCACTGGCAAACTGTCGGCTTACAAATTATCATTAGATTGCAACTGCCCTTTCTGGCGATCGCACTTCAGGTATTGGCAGGACCTCTGGCTTTTATCCAGGGTAAAACCAGAATAATTAATCACAATAATATTATTTTAATTATACTTCTCGCCAGTACAGGAATTCTGTATTTAATTACACCTTACACCTCCGGTACTGTCGGAGAGTCGATCGGTCAACTCAGCCCTATACTCGGTTTTAACCTCAGATACGGATTTCCCTTTTTAAGCGTACTCGCCATCGCCGCAGCAGCTACAGCAACTCTCTTGAAAACTCAAAATCAAGTTGTTCTGGCCGTGGTTTTGGTTAGTGGTTTTTTCGGAATTACTAGCAACACAATTTTTGATTATATTAAAAATGCTTCTTTCACCGGAGATAGTATTGTTTGGGGGAGTTTGTTGATTGACAATTTGAAGTCTAACCCAGGAGAAGCTATTAATAGGATAGGAAAAATATTACGCCCCAGTTGGCAATATATATTACCATATCCGATATTTTATATTGTGTCACTGACTCTAGCTGCGATATTGTTGAAAATTAATCCTGGCTTCGGATTGCTGAATCATCTATTTCCCACCCGCAAAAAATCGATTTACATAGTAATAATTGGTGTCTGTATAGGATTGATAGTAATTGGTCATTGGAGGGAAAAGCGAGATTTTGCACGCACCGAACTGTATCGTGGTATTTACGAATATATTGATAAAAATACAGTACCAGATGAAAGAATAGGCTTCTTTTTAAGTTCGCGCAGCTACCTGTTTTACGGGAGAAATTTGGACAGACAAGTTTTATATGTGCCGTTTAGAGCCGATCGACTTTCGGCATGGATTGACAACCTGCGGCACAATAAAATTAGGACTGTGGGATTCGGGCCCCTGACTGAGACCAACGCAGCTACCAGAAAAGCTCTCTCTTGGCTGACAAGTGCCCAGGGCCCGCTGCAACCAGTTTTTGGGAAAGATTTTAATACTGAGTCGGTGCTATATCGCTTGAAAAATTAAAAGTTATTAGTTATCATGAACCAAGCTAAAACTCTATTTTCAATTATTGTTCCGACCTACAATCGCCCCGATAAATTAGCAGAGTGTCTTCAGTCTTTTGTTGAAATTGAATATCCGCGCGATAAATTTCAAGTTATCGTCGTCAACGATAGCACCGAAATCTCTGTCGAAAATACAATTTCCCCTTTTAAAAATCAGCTAAATATCACCCTTCTGACACAACCAAACTCAGGCCCTGCAACGGCGCGAAATACTGGATCTTTTGCAGCAGAAGGCAAATTTTTAGTGTTTACAGACGATGACTGTACTGTGGGGGTAGATTGGCTGCAAAATCTGGAAAAGCGATTTGTGGAAACACCAGATTGCTTAATCGGAGGTCGAACTGTAAACGCGCTGCCGGATAACATTTATTCTACTGCCAGCCAGCAACTGATCGATTACCTTTACAGTTACTATAATGCTCTTGGCGATCGCGCGCAATTTTTCACTTCTAACAATTTTGCCCTTCCCGCTGAGGCTTTCCAAAAAATCGGCGGGTTTGACACGACTTTTTCTCTAGCGGCTGGAGAAGACCGGGAATTTTGCGATCGGTGGTTGCATTCGGGCAATATCGCAATTTACGCTCCCGAAGTTATAGTTTATCACTCACACGCACTAACTCTTCGCAAATTTTGGAAACAACAATTCAATTATGGTAGAGGTGCTTTTTTGTTTCAGCAAATGATCTCGAAACGCGGGACTAATGGGAAACTACAACATCCGTCATTTTATCTGAATTTGCTAACTTATCCATTTTTCCACGCACCGGGCTTTCAAAAGCTATTAATTGCTGCATTGTTTGTAGTTTCTCAGGCGGGAATTGCTGCGGGATTGTTTTGGGAGAAAAACAATTTTGTTGAGGAATAGAGTTTTATTAATTAACCACAGAGAGCGCAGAGATCACAGAGAGAGAATTAAGAGTTAGTAGGGTGCGTCTGGTTTTAGCCGTCAATTATTGATAGAATAATTGGCTGCTGACGCACCCTACAAGTTTATTCTTTAGTCCGCAGAGGCGGACTTCGTTTGTATAGTAGCGTTTTCCACCGCCGAGTTTGATGTTGGCTACGATTAGATAAATCCGTGTTCTGCTAAGAATTCTGGTGTAATTGTTCCCAAACTGTTGATTGTGGGGGTTTCTTCCCACGGTTCGGGATGGGATTTTGAGCCGCTGCGGAGAAATTTGGCGACATATTTGCCCAGAATATCTGCTTCTAAGTTTACTAAACTTCCTGGTTGCAAATAGCTGAGGTTTGTCTCACCAAAACTGTGGGGAATGACAGCAACTTCAAACCAATTGCCGTCAGCATCGCAATCTGCCACGGTTAAGCTGATGCCGTTGACGGCGATACTGCCCTTGGAAACGATGTAAGGTGCGATTTGACGTTGCCATCCCGAATTTGCTGTTGGTGGGGCAGTAAACCGCATCTCCCAAGCGTTGGCGGTTTGGGTTGATGTGGCTAAAGTGCCGATCGCATCTACGTGCCCCGTCACGAAATGTCCCCCCAATTTGCTACCGGCGCGCAGGGAGGTTTCTAAGTTGACCAAAGCATCGGGGAATGATCCCAGAGTTGTGCGGCGCAGGGTTTCTGGAGAAGCGACGGCGACAAAACCTTGCGGCAGGACTTCCACCACCGTCAAACAGACTCCATCCACGGCTACGCTGTCCCCAATGGCTAAATCTTGTAAAATTAGGTAGGAGTTGTTTGATGTGCAGGAAATTTGGAAATAATCGTTGCCTAGCGACTTCAGCTTTCCGAGAGATTGAATTAGTCCTGTAAACATAAGTATTTTTCCGTAGTTGATGGCTTATTTACATCAAACCACAGGGACAAACCAGAGACCGGAGGTTTGGCCGTCCCCCTCTCCCGCGGAGTCAATCGATTGCGCGATTTTAGATTAAAGATTAAAGAATTGAAGCCTTGACCCCACGGATAAATTCGGGGGGCAAGTTTCATCGGATACAGGTTTTTTATTTCTGGACGGATGAATCCGGGGGCTTGTATCCTGGATGCTTTCGGTCAATCTAAAATCTAAAATCTAAAACCGACAGTCCCAGATCTGTTGCAGATTCAGGCGAAGATCAAGTCATACTGGATTTAGGTGATCTTTATGTCCAAGTTCTCTACTGCCTTACAGTTTCTTAATTCTATGAGGCCGATCGAATGATTGAAATGAAAGTCGCTGGAATTGCCTTAGATGCAGCCACGCGCAGTCCTATTGTCCTATTGAGAGACGCTACTGAGCGACGGGCTTTGCCTATTTATATCGGTCAGGAGCAAGCAAAGGCTATTATTAGCGCCATCGAAGGCCACAAGCCTCCTCGGCCCTTAACTCACGATCTGATGGTCAATTTCTTGGAGGCATGGAGTCTTACCTTGGAGCGCATAGTTATTCACTCGCTGCAAGATAACACGTTCTATGCCGTCCTGATCGTCCGTCAGGGAGAAGTTAAAAAAGAGATCGATGCCCGACCTAGCGACGCGATCGCCCTAGCCCTGCGAACGAACTGCCCCATCTGGGTGATGGAAGAAGTCGTCGCCGATGCTTCGATACCTGTCGATCGAGATGCTGATGAGGCCGAACGCCGGGCCTTCCGGGAATTTATCTCAAACCTCCGTCCAGAGGATTTGATTAAGAGAAGCGGCTTCAGCCCAGGCGAAACTTCCTAAACTTTATGCGCTATCGACGGTTTGGCAAAACGGAGTTGCACCTGTCTGTATTTTCCTTGGGAACCATGCGCTATTTGGCTTCTGAGGAAACTGCCTGTCAGACTGTACAACAGGCAGTGTCTCAGGGAATCAATCACCTGGAAACGGCTGCGGGTTACGGTTGCAGCGAGGAATATCTTGGCGCGGCCCTTTCGGCTGGTTTGTCTGTCGATCGATCGCGCCTCCACGTCACTACGAAAATTTCCCCAACGCAGGATGCTGCTGCAATGGAACGCTGCATTGACGCATCCCTCAAACGCTTGAATTTAGACTATATCGATTGTCTGGCAATTCACGGTTTGAATACTTGGGCACATTTGGCTTGGGTGCGAGATCCCACAGGCTGCATGGAATCTGTACGCAAAGCCCTGGCTGATGGTCGCATTCGGCACGTCGGCTTTTCTACTCACGGGCCTCTGGATCTGATTTTGGCTGCAATAAATACAGATTTATTTGAATTTGTCAATCTGCATTATTACTATTTTTTTCAGCGCAACGCCCCGGCAATTGAACTCGCCAAGCACAAAGATATGGGCGTTTTCATCATTTCCCCCGCAGATAAAGGAGGGCAACTCTACACGCCCCCGGAAACTCTCGCACAATTGTGCTCGCCTTTGTCGCCCTTAGAGTTAAACTATCGGTTTTTACTTAGCGATACTAGGATTGGGACTTTGAGTGTGGGCCCTGCAAATGCGACAGAATTAGAGCAACCCCTGAAATATTGCGATCGCGACTTTCCCCTCACCAACGCCGAAATCGCTGCGTTCGATCGGCTAGAGTCGGTTATTGCAGCCACTTTGAAAACCGACAAATGCAGCCAGTGCTATGCCTGTTTGCCTTGCCCGGAAAACATCAACATTCCCGAAGTATTGCGACTCCGCAATCTCGCCGTCGGGTGCGACATGACTGACTTTGGCAAATACCGCTACGCCATGTTTGAAAATGCCGGACACTGGTTTCCCGGTAGCAAAGCCAACCGCTGCACCGATTGTGGCGAATGTTTGCCCCGGTGTCCCGAAGAGTTAGACATCCCAACTTTGCTCAAAGATACTCACCAGCGACTCGGCGGCAAAGCAGGCAGGCGGTTGTGGGATTGAAAGAAAGGTGAAGCAGGGAAAAGGTCGATCGAGCCTATCTAAGTGTTGCAATAATTCGGAATTTTAACAACAATTGTGCCGATTCGCAGTAAGAACTTCAGTCATCAAAATTAATTTCCTGAGCACTACATTATTCACTACAAACCAATTTTACAGGACTCGATATTAACAGATAACTTTTGTAAAAAACAGGCACTTGCCAATTTATGAATTACCACAACTTTCGCCACAAAAATCAAGTTTCCCGCCGCAGGCACGGCATTTTGACAAAAAGTTTATTTTTGTTCCTGATAGCGGGTTCTGCGTGTCTCGGAGCCTTGCTGCAGGAGCAATCTGCGGCATTTTCCCAGCAGCCAGTCTGCCCGACTGGCAGCGCTGCTAATTTCCCGTCGCCCCCGCTTTCGCAAACCGAAAAAAGCGTGCCGAGTCTGTGGTTAGCTCAAAAACAGTTTGGTGGCAAATTGCTCGATCGCTGGTTTGTCGATCCCGGCAATACTTGGGTAATTCTCATAGTCAACCGCCAACTTTGGAGTTTGCTCGATTATATGGAACGCTATCAGTTTGTCAACCGCTTCGGCACTGTCGCCAGCGAATACGGTTACAATGTGCGAGTTTGCAACCGTCAAGGCACTGCTGTGGCAGTTTATTCGTGCAAGGGCGATCGGCTTAACTGTCGTATTGATTTAGAATCTCTCTCAAATCCAGGTCTTCGAGGCAAACTCAAAGGCTTTTAGGAGTCTGTGCCAGCAGCGAGTTATGTTTTGGAGAATCGATAAATCAAGAGCAGACGCACCGTGAATTTGAGCTAATAAATGCGGTTTATAATTTGCATAAAAAAATGAAAACAAACCTTGAGCTTCCTGCTGAATTAGAACCTTTTCGCCAAGAAATTGAAAGTTCAGAAAAGCCTGTTATCAAAATCACTTACGAACGAAAGGCGACTGATTTCTGGTCAAGCAAATTTGGCGGAGTGCCTTACTTGCCGAAAGGTTACGATTTTCCCAAAGATAGTGATGGAAAATATATGCACCTTTTGGCACAACTCAATTTTGAGGAAATCTTTGCCCAAGTGCCATATTTAGCGCCTTTCCCCAAACAAGGAATTTTGCAATTTTATATTAGTAACAATCAAGGTTGGTATGGAATGGATATAGAGAAGTTGGACAATCAAAAAGATTTCAAAATATTGTATTTTTACAAAATTGACAAAAATAATTGTCAAACAGATTTTGGTTTTTTAGTGGATCTAAATGAGACCTATTCAACTTTAAATAATCAAAAATTTAGTGGGTGGCAAGCTTTTGACGAAAATAATTGTCCGATTGATTATCCTCCTTCCGATTGTGTTTATGAACATTATTATTCACCTTGACAGCACCAAGATGTGAATAATTATCAAGAATGTTTGGCTTTACAGTTTAGTTTTGACAAGTCGTGGGTGAATCCAGCGGACTATCAATTTGATACTTTTTTGGGAGAACAAAAGCTTCAAAATTATTTGGATATAATTTGGGAAGATGATAATAGGTTATTTGAGTGGTATTCTGGTAATATATACGAGAATCACCATAAAATAGGGGGATACGGCTACTTTACGCAAACTGATCCTCGTGAGGATAGTCCGCAATACAAAGACCATAAAGTTGTACTCTTACACATGATTAGTGATGATGAGATTTGTTGGGGTGATTGTGGAGTAGGTAACTTTTTGATTCGTGCTGAGGACTTAGAAAATTTAGATTTTTCCCAGGTGATTTATAATTACGATTGTTCTTAAAATTAAAATACTAACACTTTCCGCCCCTGCTGTTTTGTTTGTTATTTCACTGCCGTTTGTTGCTTTGCTACACACACAAGGCTGGTGACTGATGAACCCTACGGTTTAAGGTGCGTCAGTTTTGATAATTTTCTCGGCGCTTTTGGGCTGGTGACTGACGCACCCTACATTTTAACTTTTCACTACTTGCCGAATTTCTTGCCATAGCGATCGATATTGGGCAATACCAGCATCCCCAAACGGCAGCAGAAAGTCGCTAGCAGCAAGAATCTTCGCATCCGGCAACAACACAGAATTAGTGCGAACAGCTTCCGGCAAATCCTCGGGTTTCATGCCAACAATTATCGGCGAACTAGCCTTAGCCAGCAAAGATAATTGAGGAGCAACCCGAGGCTGCAAGCAAAAATCAATCCATTTTTCCACTAAAGAAACTGGATTCCCCGATGCTGGTTCTACCCACAAATCCGTCCAAAGTGCAGTTCCAGAAACCGGAACTACTAAAGCAATATCCTTTTGAGTTTGCAACAGGGGCAGCAAGTCCCCAGAGGAACCTACGGCTAACCAAGTATCGCCTAAAATTAATGGTTGCAGGTAAGCGTCAGAACTATACAGTTTAACTTGTTGGTGCAGATTTGCGAGTTCTTTTTTAAGATTTGGGACTTGATCTAATTGCTGCGTATTGTAAGATTTTCCGATTTTTTTTAATGTTAAACCGATAACTTCTCTGGCACTGTCTGGCAGAGAAATTCGATCGCGCAATTCCGATCGCCACAAGTCTTTCCAATCTGTCGGAGTCCACCCCAAAGCCTTAAATTTGTCGGTTCGATAGGCAATTACCGTACTTCCCCAGCGGTAAGGTGCGCCCCAAATTTTACCTTTAGCGTCTAATTTACCGTCATCATTGCGCCTGACGAGTTGTTGCCATCTTTCGGGCAATTGTGACCAATTAGCAAACTTAGCAGGATCGATCGGCTGAATCAATTTTTGCCGAATTGCCAAAGTCAGCCAGTAATCTCCCAACATCACTAAGTCAGCTTGATTTTTTGATTTGGGAACCTGTTTCCACTCCTGCAATAGGGCGAATAATTCTTTTAATTGTGGTTCTTGCGTTACTTGCAAAAGCGGAGACGGTTGTACATCGCGGCTAAATTTGCTTACCAGTTGGGCCGGAATACCGTTTTTGAGCGATCGAATTTTGAGAATGGGCTTCGAGTCGCACCCTGCCGCCAATTGACTTAAAGTTAGGGTGGCGGCCCCCAATAGCAAAGACCTTCGTTTCACCTGTGAATCCGCTTTTCTAAATATTGACCGATCTTTTTGTGTTCTGCGACCCGGAAAATAATTGTTTGTCGAGTCCGTTAGTTGGCGCAGATTTGTTTTATCTGAAATGTTGCACCATTCTCAATAAGCTTTTTATGAACAGGCTTTCCGGCCTGTTCCACAAAGAGTGAATTTTCTTGTGGAACAGGCCGGAAAGCCTGTTAAGCGAGAATGGTGCAAGATCTCAGTTTTATTTTTTCCTCAAACACAGAGCCATTGTACTCGGTTCTGCTCCCTTTTAAGTCTGCTGCCAAGAGAGTCTGTTTGACTCTTGCCCTGATTTTACCTTCTAGTTTGTCGATCGAGCTTTCGGATGCCGAAAACGCCGTCAACTTAACGCCTAATTTCTCTGCTCGAAGTTCCTTTGAGCCAGTTGTGCTCGCCAGCCGGGTCGATCAACGGCATCTGTGTTACATTTTTTAATATAACGAAACAACGAAAGCGCTGCCATCTGCCGTGGGATGACGCTTTTTACACAACCCAAGTAAAAAATCCTTTTTAAATCGGCGACAGCTTAATAACTAAAAAAACTAAAAATCCATTCATCTGAATCCTGAAAGCACGGGCGAGAGCGAAGTCAATCTAATAGGACGCTCTGCGATCCCCCTCTCAGAAACCCGACGTTTTAACTCTGATTGAAGGTTTGAACGAAGTATGGAGGTTAACCAACCCGGTTCCTGTGTCCAAGACTATGTAAAACCTAAAATCTAAAATCTACAATCGACTCACCAATGGCGATCGATTATCTTCAAGCTGGCTCCCTCAGTCTACCGTCAGGATTGGGAACACAACAATTACGTCAAAAATTAAATAATTTAGTGATAAATCCAAGTTATGTAAAGATTTACCTAAAATGTAAAGATATAAGTTACGAGCCAAAGGATGATTGTATGGAAGCGCTCCGCCAGCAAGTTACAGTATTGAGCCAACAAGTCGAGGCCCTCTACAAACTCATAGAAAACCTCAATGAAAAGCTCTTGGAGTCTGCCAAGGAGACGAAGCTGACCCAGCAACAGAGAAACGATCGCTCTGGAACCCTAGGAAATGACAAAACCTCGCCCTATCAAAGCTACAGCAGTCTCGACGGCCTCCTCGAACACAAAGACATACTGTTAGATGATAGCTACTTCGACAAGAATTCTCAAAGCTTGGAAAAAGAGCTGAGCGCAGAGATTCAAATCCAGCGCTTAACAGCTCAGCTAACAGCAGCTTACAATCGAATTGCCGCCTTGGAAGAACAGTTGCTCGCAAAAAGAATGCACTCGCAACAGGTAGGCGGGTCTAATTAAATATTGCTACCGGGGAGCGGGTACTAATCACAAAAAAATACAAGTTGCGTTGATTTATGATCGTCTACTTATAGATTCATTGCATAGAGTTTTTTAGCTCTCGCAATTAGCCGGGGAAATACTGCTGCATCAAAGCCAGATATTGTGTAGGAAATTCTGTAAATCTGAGAGCAGGAATGCTACAGCAAGTGATATAATTATTCAGCCAAAACGAAGCTGGGTGAGCAGCATAATCAGGTTCGCAGCTCGATCGCCGCATCTGAATTTTTAATGTTTAACTCAATTGGCGTAAGTCCCACACCGTAACTGTACCCGGTTCGCTGTTGGGATATAAGCCAAACAAAAATATAGAAAGAGTTGGCATATAGAGTTGATTAGAATTAATATAGAGATGGTTGCGACCCACTCACTCGGCTGTAATAACAAAACGGTCATAGTAGCAGTCATATGCTTACCGGGAAACTGCGAGAGAAAGGAAGAAAAGGCAGACCGCTGGTTAGCATGGTATGCCCTGCTGTAAAAAATAACCCATGTTTGTTGTACGAAAATAGTTTTTGGTCTTAGGAAATAGGACTTCTGCGTGGGTTCCCTACGAGGGGATAAAGGGCGTAAAAGCCCAGAGATGCTGTGTAAGACTCCGATCGTCTTTGATGACGAACATTCAGCAATGAATATCCCCAATAGAGCGACGGCAAACGAGACACGAAGCCCGAATTATAACGGTACTCCGTTTAGTTTGGGTATTTCACTTTCACACCGCGAGGCTAAAGCTTCAACAGCTTGAAGGAGTTGAGGAGGAGTCCAATTTGCAGTCAGGCCACTGGCGATCGCACAGGCTCCCGCACCGACACCTTCCTTAACATAGCCACGATCGTAAGCTTGCAGTTGCCCGTAGCGAGATTCAGCAAAACTTAGCTGCGCGGCCAACAGAGGCACACCGCTGATCTCATTAGCGAGTCCTACAGTGTCTCCTGTAGGGTCTTCGGCCACCCAGCGCGTAGTCCCCACCGCAACTTGTTTGGGACGCCATACTAGAGCATATTCACGGGCTAAGGCTTGCATCAAAGCATACACTGCCAACATTTGCGTGCCCCCGGCCAGAAGCACCCCGCAAGTCCGACTCGCGGCGATCGCCATTGCCGCCACCACTATTTGCATCGGATCGCCCACCGCAGCTACCAATTCTAAGGGAGTGCTGTTTTGTCCGCCAATTTCCCACTCAGCATTATTGAGTCCCCCTGTCACCGCAGCCAATTTTTGAGCGTGATTGCAGCGAGGATGAGAACTGTTAACTTTGCCCGCCGCTGCAATACCCAAACCCATTAACACGCCCAAAGCAGTAGTCGTTCCCCCAACTACGCACTCCCCTAAAATTAAATAGCTGCCATTAGTTTGAGCAGCCAATTTAGCTCCCCAAATTAATCCTTGTTCGAGCAAATGTTTGACTGTTTCGAGTTCTAAAGCATTCCCAGAAATCAGACATTTTGCTGGAGTGCCGCCCAAATCAATTGCAGGTACGGGAGGTGGGAGGGGCAAACCAGCATTAAATAGGTAAAGGGGAATTTCTAAAGCTTCGACTACAGCGCGAGATATTAGTACCGGCGAGGCACCCGCTTCTAGGGGCGGCAAAGGATATTGGGGCGACGGTTGGGGGCCGTTATACAAAAATTCTGCATCGGCTAAACAAGTAAATTGTCGATCGTGCGGCGTTGCTCCTGCGGCTGAAATCCCCGGAATTAAGCCTGTAGCGGTAAATCCTAACACGCAGGCAAATATCGGTTTTCGTCCCCGATAGCGATCGAGCCACCGCTGACCCTGTTCAATTTGCGTATAAATACCAATCATAAATTAGTCATTAGTCAGTAGTCATTAGTTAGCAGTTATTAGTCATTAGACCTCTGCAATAATTATTGTGGAACAGGCAGGATGCCTGTTCAAGACTTGCTTTTCAGGAGGGGTCTATTAATCATTAGTTATTTAGTAGCAATTAGCAATTAGCGATGCCCGATGCCCGATGCCCGATGCCCGATGCCCAATAACTACTCTTCATAATCGATCAAAACTTGCACCCAGCTTGGCGGCCGCGGAATTGGATTTCCTAAACGATCTAATAGCAGCAAAGCTACTAAATGCACTACAAATAAATAGACAATATTGTTAACCAAAATCATCCCGGCGGCGATCGCCCCAATTGTGTTCAAACTCGGTACATTAAGCCAACCCAGCTTCACAAATACCCATTCCACCATGTCCGTTACCTGGGCCGTTACGTAAACCCATAGATCTTGACCCACCAACGCTGACAGCAGCCAAAACCGAAAAAAGAAGCCGACAGTACCAATTAGCGCGCCCACACTAATAGATAATGACCAACTCGCTTTGCGCCTCCAAAGTCCTCCCAGCGCAACTCCCATAATTCCAAAAGGCATCACGTATAAAATGCTCCGCGTCGGACCCATAAGTACCGACAGCAGCAAACCCGATACCAAAGCTGCCATCCAAGCGGCTCGGTTGCCCCAGCGCAAGTAAACCAGGGCGATGGGTATCGGGAAAAAAACCCGCAGCAAAGGCCCCAGCGGAAAGTAATAATTTACTAGCCAAATCAAGCTAGCGGTACTTGCTAAAAATGCCGTTTCTACGAGCCTTAAAGGCACTTCCCCAGAGGCGCGCGTCCCCGGGTCGGGATTTGTGCGATCGCCAGCCCTTGCTGAAATATCAGCGGTTTCCGGCTCATTATTTGTACTGGGTGAACTGCCCGAATTAGACGCAGCATCTGCTGACAAAAAATCACTCATCCGATTTTAGATTTTAGATTTTAGATTTTAGATTTTACGGGACTTGCGCGCTATACGGCTGATTCCCGGTTTTCCGATTTTAGATTTTAGATTTTAGATTTTAGATTTTAGATTTTACAGGGCTGGCGCGCTATACGGCTGATTCCCGGTTTCACTATTTGGATACCTCGGCCAAATTTAATCTTGCTCGCAGAAACCGGGTTTGGGTAGCAACGCGAGTCTTATTTTAGATAGATTTTCTCAGCAAAAATTTTCAGCAGCATCATTTTTGTGTTTTGCCTTCCTGAATTACAAAAACCGAACAAGATGCGTGGTGAACGACATAATTGCTGACGCTGCCGAGGAAAGCTTCTGCCAGCCCCGTCCGGCCGCGCCTCCCCAACACTATTAAATCTGCGCCCCAATTTTGGGCGGATTCACAGATACTATGCCCAGGAGCACCGTCCATTTTGCAGTCAAATTCTACCTGCAATCCTTGTTTGGTTGCCGCGTCGCAGTAATTTTTCAGCAAACCCGAAGCCTGTTTTACGTCGGTTTCCAGCCGCAAACGTTGAGCTTGATAAGCTTGATTCATTAACTCGACATTCATGCCCAAATCTACCGGAATTGGCACTGCCGTCTCCCCCAGCGTGTTGACAGTAACGCAGTTAAATAGCATCACCTGGGCGTGATCCCTGAGAGCTAAATCTAGAGCTTGACTGAAGACGCGGTGGCTCAGTTCAGAATCATCTAAGGCAACAAAAATTTTCTTAAAACTCATCGCTTTACCTCCGGGGGGAAATCATCAATATCAGTTAGTTAACAGAGAGTGCTTTTGAATTAGATTCAATTTAGCAATCTCTGATACTTCTAGACTAACAGACGTTCCAAGGCGTGCAGGTCTGGAATGCACAAAACGTCACGTTCGCGCTGAATAGTTCCTTTTTTTTCCAGCTTGCTCAGCACTCGCGTTACTGTTTCGCGAGCCAGCCCGCTGAGGCTGCTCAATTCTCTGTGTGGCAGGTTGGGAATTTCTGTACCTCCTGATGACATGATTTTCCCTTGCCCCTCTGCCAAAAATAATAGAATATCTGCTACTCGCGAGGTACTGTCAGACTCTCGCAAACGCAGGCGGCGGTTGACTTGTCGCAGGCGACGGGCCATCAGTTGAGCTAGCCGAATGCCTGCTAGCGGCTCGGTATGAATGAGCTGCACAAAATCCTGAGATGGCATATTGCCGATCAGTGTGGGCGCTAGGGTGATGACATCTGTCGATCGCGGTGCTTCTTCGATCGCGGCCATTTCCCCGAACAGTTCTCCTTTCCCTAAAATATTCAGTGTTACTTCTTTTCCGTCTAGGTTGTAGGTGCGAATTTTCACCCAACCATCTAATATAAAATACACTGATGTTCCCCAGTCATTTTCGAGTAAAATCACTTGATTTGACGGATGACTGCGGGTAACGATGTGGACAGTTGCTCTCTCGATTACAGGATCGGGTAATCCTGCAAAAAAAGGAGTAGAAACTATCAATTGATTTATATTAGAATTCGGATCTCGGGTGTTAAAGCGGTCTTCCATGAGGCCATCATTTTAATTTATGCGCTTGATCTGCGCTGGGCAGTTAGAAATAGCTTGCAGCCGAGTCATTCGATTTGAGATTCAAGATTTGAGAAACAAGTATCTAAAATCGGCAATTTTACCTCTAAAGTTTTGCGGTCACAGGCTCAATATGGGAATTAATAGCCTCAAGCTCATTGCGAGCTAGAAACTAAAGAATATACCATAATTTTTTAGATATATACCACTGAGCAAATTTTATTAACAAAATTTTAGCAATGTGGCAAACGACTGAGCCGATCGAATTACCTTTGAAAGCACTTCGCGAAGACAAGCTTAACACTGCTGAGAGATTTGTTGTCACTCGGCCCTGCAGTCGATCGGCACAATGCACAAGCACAAGCCCGAAAGCACGGCATACAGCGACAAAATCCGACTGCAACTGCCTCGAAGCTGTCAAAGGTCAGCATGATCAGCAAAATCGACATATTCCGAGCCTAAAGGTGCTCTTAGCGAGCAAAACCGACGCCTTCCCAGCAAACTTTTCTGCTACCCCGAGATTATTGTACCATTAGTATCTAGCCATAAATACCAATAAAAGGCTATGATAAAAGGTTACTCAAACCGAGTCAACGGGGACAATCCCGAATCTCGGCATCCCAAATCGCAAATTGTTTGAGGTTTTTTCTAACTCGGTGAAAGATGAAGAGACCGTGGCGCGCCACCACGGTAGCCAAAGTTGGGGTTACGGATGTGCGGCCCGCCGTTCAAGCGGGTGAAGGCATTCATTTCGTGCGATCGCACCTATCCCGAACAGGAATCGACATCCCGCCCAGGAAACAGGAAAGCAGACGCAGAATTTGACAGCACTTGCAGTTGATAGAAGCGAGCATTTGGTGCGGAAGTACCGACTAACCTATCATAGGCAATAGAAGCGAGCCGAAGACCAAAGGTTAATTAACAGTTGTCAGAAAATATTAGTAAATTATTGACGGACTCGCATTCAGATTATTCTATCTATTGGCATCGCTGCCGCCTGACTTCAATCTTTTTTCGGTAAAGTTTCTCCCAAGCCGCATTCCCAGAGGTTCCGCCCTTGAATTCTCAGAAGTACAAAATTCAAGCACTGATTGCTGAGATTGACGAGGTACTCAGCAAGCCCGCACCCCGCTTGCCTTGGACGGGTTCGATCGATACTGTCCACCAGCGCCAACTGTTAGAGCGAGTTCGCGCTTATCTGGTTTCGTCAGACTCAAAGCTAGCGGCCCGGAAGGCGCCCGCCCGCCCCAATGTCAGCCCGCAACCAGTTCCAGTGCCCAAAGTGCCTCTGCCACCCCCTCGCCCCTCAGCAGCAGAGCAAATCATGCTTGCCGTAACCGGAGAAATCAGCCACCTACGTTCAAGCTTGACGGGGCCGCTCCAAGAAGACATAGAAGCTCTGCGGCAACAGCAGCAAACTCTAATTCAAGAAATCAAACAGCTAGAAGCAAAACGGCAGCAGCAACAATCCCTAGCTCAGCAACAAGCAAACCAACAGCAAATCATTTCTGAATTCTTGCAGGTACTGACTGCCCGCTTGGAAGAAACCTTGACTAGCGATTTCTCCCAAATTCTAAGTTCCCTAGAAAATCAGTTATTGCAAAGCAGCGCAGCACCTAACTCTTTGGGCACTGCACAATCAGAACAATCGGCTCTTGAGGTAACACTTAACCCACAAACCTCAGAAGAACACCCGCTGCTGACGCCGGCTCAGAGGTTGGAGCAAATGCAACTGTTCCAATCTCGTGCTGACAGTCTGCTGATGAGTCTCGATTCTAGGATGGGTATCGTGTTCGAGGCTTTGCAAGCAAATCTGCAAAGCTATCAAGCTTCCTTGGGACAAGAACTCGAAAATATGTACGGTTTGAGCCAGCAGAGCGAGGCGATGTTTGCGGCTTTCGTCAACCACTTGGCCGCACAGTTGGGGCGAGAAGCGTCTTCCTACGTTCAACAGCCGATCGATTTAGCAAATCTCGAAACAGTCACCGCAACTGCAGGAGATCGATCTCCTGTCGCTCCCGCCCTCTCAAATACTGCTATCGACCAGTCAGCCCCCGATACTCAGGGTGGAGACTTGGTGCAGTCCAATCCCACCGGCGAATTCGGAGAACAAGACAGATTGCCCTACGCCGGTACAGAAATTTCTCCGCAATTCGGACAGTTGAGGCGCGATCGCGACCGCATTCACACCCCTATTTTGCTCCCCGAGTTGGAAGATAATTTGTTCGGTTATACACCCGAAAAATCTCGAACGCCCACTTCATTTCCTGGCGCTGAATCGGAAAATAGGTTAGCAGGAAGAGACGAAGATGTTGAGGATTTGTATGCAAGTTTATTCGCGGGAGAAGCGGTCGCCGAAGTAGAATTAGAACTCGAAACTCTTCCGCCTCAAAATACTGAATTTGAAACCGCAAGTGAGGCTGTACAATATCAAAAAGCGGCGTCGGACAATGAAACTGCCGACTCCGTAAAAATGACAGAAGATTTGTTTTTAAATCTGCTGGATGAAGGGGAACCTGGGGAAGATATTTTAGTAGATGAAGATTCAGAGTTTGTAATCGGTAATGCTGGAGAATCTCTAACTTTAGATAGTGCCGATTTATTTGAACCGCAAGTAGCAACAGTACCTCAAGTTTCAGAACCACCAGCCTCAACCGCCGAGGTGCAACTTGACGCGGACGATCGAGAAAATCTAGAAACGGCTCAAAACCGAGGCGAGCAGTTCGGCGCTACAGTGCCTCAATCAGAACCTGCGCCGTTGAAAACGCCTGCCGAAATTAGCCCAAACCGCCCCAGTGGCACGCCCCATGTGCCGAGTGTCGGCGATGTTCAAACTGGTGAGTTCGACTCATCCTCGCAGCGGCTCGATGATGGCTACATCCAAGCTTCGGCGGACGAGGATTTGCTGCCGGTCGAGGAATTAGAAGATGACCTCGATCGAGCTCTAAATTTGGACAACAATACTCTGGAACTGTTGGAGACAGACCTCTACAATCTGGAGGGATTGGGAAATACTAGCTTCGGGCGATCGAATTTCTCAGCCACTAACAGCTTGGATTTATCGGCGAGTTCCTCCGAGGAGGGCGGTGCAAAAAATCCCTTTATCGAGGTTGCAGAGGAAGAACTTGGCACGCTGGAGGATTTGTTCTCCGATGTGTTGGAACTCTCACCTGAGGATGAACCCTTTGTTTTGGAAAACGAACTTGAGGATGACTTGTTTGCTGAGGAAGATGACTCGAATTTGACGCTAGACGAAATTTTGGCTACTTTAACCGAGACCGATCGACCTTTGGCTGATTCTCCCCCTCTAGAAACTGCCCAAATCAACGAACTGCGATCGAGTCCTCCAGAAAGTAAAAAAAAAACGTAATTTCGACAGAGAGTAAAGCAGGATTTGTTGAGGGGAAAACCGATTTTAGCGAGTTAGCCGGGACACAGCAGCAAGAGTCGGCGCCTCCTTTTGTTGCAGGTGCGATCGCCCAATCCCGAGAACGCCCGAATTCTAGCTGGTATTTGGGCATTGATTTCGCCTCCAGCGGCCTGTCTGCGGCTTTGCTCGATCGCACCAGTGGCCAGTTGCACCCGATTTACTGGGAAGCATCGCGGGCTGAGGCTTGGGCAGCAGACGGCAGCTTTCGGATTCCCTCGGCTGCGGTGCTGGCGAACACAGCCCCAGGAAGCCGAGGATCAGAGGTGACAGTCAAGTCGGTGGGATTCCGACCCCAGGCTTTGCCTGCAGAAGAATTTTTACTGGAAAATTTTAAATTGCCTTTAAAGGTGGGCATTCCTTATCAGCGGGAAGCGGAGGGGATGTACGAACCGCTTTTGCAGTGGTCGCCCTTGCAGGCTTTTTCGATCGCCTTGCCGCTGCAAGGTGTGCGGGCGCTGCTGGCTACTTTGAATCCGAGGAAGCAGGGGCAAAAATTTGCCGAATCAGGGGAAACTTTGGATTCTGCAATGTCGAGGGCGAATTTTGCAGGATTGCCAGTTTCTAATTTAATCTGTAGGGCTTCGGGACTGACGCCAGAAACTCTTGATGGGGCGCTTTTAGACTTGCGGGGTGTAATTTTGGGGACTCCGGCGGGTTGGTCGGATGTTTATCGGTTTAATCTGCGGGAGGCTGTTTTGGGCGCGTCTCTGGTGGCTTCGAGTTCGCAAATTTTTGTGGTGGAAGATGCGATCGCCACTTTGCTTGCTGCTGTAACTCCTGTAAAAAATGCTAAAGAAGTGCCGTCGTCAGCCGTGGATTCTGCTAAGGACGCTGAAGAAGCTGCACCGCTGAGTGTGAATGCTTCATCTTTTAGCGGGGGAACTTTGATTTTGAATGCGGGGGCGGCGACGGTGGAATTAGCTTTAGTTGAGTTGCCGTCCAATCTTCAAGATTTAACTCGTGCTGATTTTACTTGCCACAGTTTTGCTTTTGCTGGCGATGCTTTCGATCAAGATATTATCTGTCAGTTGTTGGCTAAAAATGAAACTTGGGGAATGTCGATCGATTTGCCACGTCCGGGGCATCCAGATTTGCCGAGCCGCTATCAATTGCAGCAGCGGTTACAAGGTTCTGCTTTTGGCCTGCAATTGTTAGAGGCGGCAAGGCAAATAAAAGTTATTTTGCAACATCAAAAAAGTTTTGTTTTGGATATTGACGAGCACCATTGGGATGTAAAGCGCAAAGATTTTGAAAGTCTAGTTTTAGTGCCTTTTGTGCAGCAGTTGAACCGCGAATTGAATACTTTGCTCAGCCGCGCCGGAATGTCGCCGGTGGGGATTAATCAGGCGATTTGTGCAGGGGGTATGGGTGCTTGGCCTGCGATCGCCCGCTGGTTGCGGCAGAAGCTGCCGAATGCGATCGTCGTTCAAGACCAGGAATTGCAGGTCGATCGAGATATTTTTGAGATTCACAATTCTACATTAAATTCTGTATCTCAAAGTACCAATTTTTCCCAAAAAATTGGTCGCGTTGCCTGCGGGTTGGCGAGTTTGGCTCTCTACCCTCAAATTTTGGATGTGTCGCAGCAGCAGTACAGCGACTTTTTTCTGCTGTGGGAATTAATGCAGGTTTTGGGTGACGAAACTCTGAGTTTTCAGAAAATTTTGCAGTTGTTGGAACGCCAGGGCGTGAATACCCGCACCTGCGAACCCCGGATTCTGCGGATTTTGGAAGGAAATTTGCCGGCGGGAGTTGTGCCTGCGGAGGAAGATTTCATGCTGTTGGCCGAGGAGTCGAGACAAAATCCCGATTGGGAAGCAATTTTGGCCGAGCCACTTTTCTTTGAAGATGTCTCACGGGGCTATCGTTTGAATCTCGAACACGCCTCTGTTGTTCGCGAATATTTAGGCAAACTCGCTTCTAGCAGCCAGCAAAAATTGTTAGATCCGCTAACACTTGCTTGGGATGTTCGCACAGATATTTATCGCTAAACGGCAAAAAACCCGGTTTCTCAGTAGAATCCTCCCTGTCTTCCGGGAAGAGTCCTAGTCGAAACCAGGTTGTTTTGCGTCCAGGACTAACTTTTTTCTGTAAATTT
Organism: Microcoleus sp. LAD1_D5; assembly: GCF_036702115.1. Lineage (NCBI taxonomy): Bacteria > Bacillati > Cyanobacteriota > Cyanophyceae > Oscillatoriales > Microcoleaceae > Microcoleus > Microcoleus sp. LAD1_D5. The sequence goes on from NZ_JAUBSA010000008.1 coordinate 50,268, forward strand.
ACGTGAATTTACTTAAAGTTTATAGGTTTTTATAAAAAATACATAGAAACTTTATAAAAGTGTGATTGCTTTTTAAAGATTGTGCAAAGCTGAGTATTTCATGTTCTCCAGATTTGGGATGGCTAATAAGATGGACGTAAGAGATCGTTGAAGTTGAGACAAATCATATGAAATTTCCGATGGGTGCCTCGTCGAAATCATCATTATCAGAAATGCTGTCCTTATTCTTTCAAGAATTTACTTACAAAGTCTGTGTATCAAAACAACAGCACCACCGATCCGTAACGAGCAAGGTAAAGCGGGCGATCGATATTTTGGGCTCGCTGCTGGGACTGGCAATTACTGCTGCGGTAGCGGTGCCGGTGGCAATGGCGATGCTGTTGGACAATCCTGGCCCGCTGCTGTACAGTCAAGTCCGCTGTGGGGTGAAAGGTCAGCATTTCAGAATGTGGAAATTTCGATCGATGGTTGTCGGTGCAGAAAATCTCAAACATTTAGTTAGCAACCAAGCCAAGGGTCACATTTTTAAGAATGAAAATGACCCGCGAATTACCCGCGTCGGCCGCTTCTTGCGGTGCACGAGTTTGGACGAGTTGCCTCAATTCTGGAACGTGTTAGTCGGTGACATGAGTTTGGTGGGAACTCGACCGCCCACCCCTGATGAAGTTGCTGCCTATGACGATTTTCACTGGCAACGTTTAAATGTCAAACCCGGTATGACTGGGGAGTGGCAAGTCAACGGACGCTCTGGAGTTAAAGACTTTGACGAGATTGTCCGCATGGATCTAGACTATCAGGGTAAGTGGTCTGTTTTCTACGACATCACTCTGATTTGCAAAACAATTTGGGTGGTCTTCAGCAAAAACGGTGCGTGTTAATAGATTTGCTATTTTGGGGTGTTTTTGGATTTTAAATTTTAGGAAACAACAGGGGATGAAATAGTAGGAAACAGATTAAATATATGTTAATAGAATTAGCGATTGGTGACGCTTACGGTGCGGGTTTTGAATTTGTTGACCAGCAGACGATCGAATTGTACAACAATCTCAACGGCTACATCAAGCATCCCCGTCACGAGATCCAGCCTGGATGTTACACCGACGATACGCAGATGAGTTTAGCCGTCGCAGAAGCTATCGTCAGCCGAGAACCTTGGACACCGGAACTTTTAGCCAGCAAATTTGTTGCAGCTTTTCAGCGCGATCGGCGATTTGGTTATGCTGGCAAATTTTACAATTTTTTGCTACAAGTTCAAGACGGAAAAGAATTCTTAGAAAAAATTCACTCCTCTAGCGATAAAAGCGGATCGGCGATGCGAGCAGGCCCCATTGGCATTTTTCCTAGTATTGAAAAAGTAATCGAAAATGCTACCATTCAAGCTGCAATTACTCACAACACTCCTGATGGTATTAAAGCAGCTATAGCGGCCGCTTTGATGTCCCATTACTTTATTTATCAGCTAGGTTTAAAGAAGAACTTGGGAAATTTTCTAGAAAAGCACGTAGCTGGTGAGTGGTCGATACCTTGGCAAGGAGAAGTTAGCGCTAAAGGTTTGGTCTGTGTTAGAGCAGCTATTACTGCGGTGATGCTCCATGATAGTATGAGCAAACTGCTCCAAGCTTGCATTGCCTTTTCGGGAGATGTCGATACAGTAGCAACTATTGCTTTAGCTGCTGGTTCCTGTAGCAGTGAAATTGCCCAAGACCTGCCAGAAAATCTAATACAAGGATTAGAAAATCTATCTTACGGCAGAGATTATATCATAAAACTGGATCGACAGTTAATGAATTGCGCGATCGACTTCTGACTTCTTCCTGATATCTGTTACATCCGTTACACTGCGCGTTGCCGAGCTTTTTTCTATTAGGATTAAGGCCAACTTTCACAAATAGGGTTAAATTTTAGGTATGTAGTTGCGCTTTAGCGCTCTTAGCTTAGGAAAGAGCGCTAAAGCGCAACTACATACCTTTGTTTGATTTTCCAGTTGGTCTTAGTCCTATCTATTATAAATTTGCCTAATTTGATTACTTTTTATCGCTTGCTGGGATTGCCTTTTGTGCAGTAGTTTAACCGCGAATTGAATACTTTGGTCAGCCGCGCGGGAATGTCGCGGGTGGGGATTAATCAGGCGATTTGTGCGGGGGCTATGGGTGCTTGGTCTGCGCCGCTGGTTGCGGCAGAAGCTGCCGAATGCGATCGTGGTTCAAGACCAGGAATTGCAGGTCGATCGAGATATTTTTTAAATCCACAATTCTCTATTAAATTCTGTATCTCCAATTACAAAATTCTCAGAAAAAAAATAGTCTAGTTGCCTGCAGGTTGGGGAGTTTGGCTCTCTATCCTCTAGCAGCAATGCCAAAAATTGTTAGAGCCACTCACAATTACTTGGGATATTCGCACCGATAGTTATCGGTAAGTATATAGACTTATCGAGCGCCCTTAGATAAAGCTCATAGGACTTACGCAAATGTCACATTTAAGTCAACTTGTATGGTGCGTCAGACCTCGTGGTTATCGGGCGATTATCAAGGGTTTCAGGTTTCGGGCAACCCTACCAATTGTGCCAGTTGTGTAAGTTTTGAATAAAAAACAGCATACCCAGAACCCGCAGCACTTACAGCAGAATTCAGGAGTCAAGAGCGTTGCCCTGACGAAGGCCATAACAGCGAATAGTCAGAATTAGTTTGTGCTTTTTTATGTAAAAATACTGATTTTTTTTATAAATTTTATGCTTTGGTAGAATAAATTTACATAATCTTTATAAAACTGTGCTTTTTTTTAAAGATTGTGTAAAGAAAAGGATTTGCCGCTTGTGGGAAATTTGGGAGGCTCATAAGATGTAAACCAGATTCAGCTATTAAAAATATTTGAGTCTAAAGTCTAAAGTCAAGACCAATTGCTTCATGCTTTTCAAAACATAAGTCTTCACTTTTTGGTAACTACAAATGGTAGCGCAAAACTTTAGCAATCAAAGTTTGGTCGGCAATAACTTTAGTGGGCAAAACCTGAATGGTTCCACATTCTTCAAAGCCCGACTGGAAAACGTCTTGTTCAGGCGCAACGCTCAAGGTACCTCCACTCAACTCAGAGGTACCAACTTTGAAGAGGCATTTCTGCTGAATGTAGATGCAACGAATGCGATTTTTGCTGCCAATACCAACTTTGAACCGGCGAATTTTTATAAAGCGACCTTAGAAAACGTCAATTTCAGTCGCGCCAACCTAACTGGAGTAAATCTGTCGCTGATCAGCACAAAATTCATCAACCTGTCCAACGCCAACCTGACGAATGCCATTCTCCATGAGGCCAATCTCAGCGGCGAACAGTCGAACCGACCGAACCTAAGGGGAGCAAACTTTACGGGTGCTGATTTCTATAAGGCGAATCTGAAAGCGGCTGACTTTACGGGTGCCAATTTGACGAATGCCAAATTCCAGGATGCTGGTCTGGATGGAACCTTGTTGATCAATGCGAACTTTACTGGCGCTCAATTCGACGCATCAACTAATTTCACAGACATTATCCTCAGCAACTCCATCTTTGACCTTGCCAACCTGAGTGAGGTTAATCTGACGGATGCCGACCCACCCGCTGGATTGACACGGACAACTTCTCGCTTTCGTGGCGCCAATATGACTGGCTTTAGTGCCGAAGATGTCAATCTGGCTGGTGCTGACTTCAGCCCCCATGCAAATGGTACGCGCACTCAAATGGGCGGTGCTAGTTTCGCAGATTCGGAGTTGAACAACGCCAACCTGACTCAGGTGATTGCAGAAGGCATAGAGCTGAAGGGTGCAGATTTGAGCAATGCAATCGTGGTTGGTGCTGATCTCAGCAACGCCAATCTGGGTGGAGCAATTCTCGTTGGCGCTAACCTGACGGGTGGAGTTCAACTGGACAACGCTTTTATTGAGAAGAGTAATGTTGCTGGAGCTAACTTTACAGGGGCAAACCTGGCAGGCGCAAACCTGAAGGAGGCGGTTGGAGATCACCTGACCAACTTTAGAAACGCCGATCTGTCAGGTGCCAACCTAGAGGTGGGGAGTTTTATCGGTACCAACTTCACCAATGCCAACTTCACCAATGCCAACCTGGGCAAAGCCAACTTCACCGATGCCACCATGGTCGGGGCGAACCTGACCGGGGTCAATGCAGTCGATGTTGTGGGTCTGACGATCGGGACTGGCAGTAACGATACCCTAACTGGAACCGGCAGCAAAGATAATATCTTCGGGCTCGACGGCAATGACTCCATCCAGGGCGGTGACGGGGATGATTACCTGGATGGCGGTAACGGTGCTGATATCCTGACCGGTGGCCCGGGCAATGATGCGTTGTTTGGTGCTGCGGGAAATGACACTCTCACAGGCGGTGGTGGCAGAGATACCATTCACTACCGCAGTGGTCATGGTTCCGATCGCGTGAATGGTTTCACCCTCGGAGCCAGCGGAGACATCCTATCATTCAGTGGCATTGCAGCGATCGATGTGGTGCCATCTGGCGCGAACACTCAATTACGATCGGGCAATGGCATTGCTGGCGATGCCGGTTTTGGCACAGGCGCGCTGTTGATCACCCTAGCTAACACTTCATTTACGGCAGCTCATATCAGCACCAATACCAACTCGACCAACAGGCCCACCTTCCAGTTCTCGTAACCTCAATTCGGAGTCTGTGTAATGGGTGCTCAGGGTTTATTTTTTCTATCGAGGCCTCGCTCCCCCCCTTTTTCAAGGTTGGAAGGGGGAGTTGTGAGGATTGCCAGCGGTAACGAAGCACCGAATTCTAGGGTGCATTAAAAACTTTGGGGCTATGTGCCAAGTTCACTTGATATACCTCACCGTCTCTTCATGAGCAGTGATTCTTTGACGCGACCTTGAGATGTGGTACCGAGGTAGTCTTACCTTCTATCCACGTTTGTTTAAAGTCTCCCAATGCCCTGCCTGTGGCGGCTTGTTTACATTCTAGCATCAAGCCGTCAAGCGAAGGATGGGGTTTAAGGCCCAAATTTTCGATAACCACGAGAAATTTACATAACACTAGGAGAAATTTATGGCTGTCAGAAATGGAACTCCAGAATCCGATACCCTGACCGGAACCAATAACGCCGATATGATTCGCGGCTTTGGCAAGGAAGATCTGCTGTCTGGCTTAGGCGGTAACGATAGCATCTACGGTGGAGAGGACAAAGACACTATATATGGTGGTGCTGGAGTCGATCGCATCTACGGAGAAAACGGCGAAGACGATCTATATGGTGAGGATGGTAACGACAGCATCTACGGTGGGCTGGAGAAGGACAACCTGTATGGTGGAAGCGGAGCCGATCAACTCTTTGGAGATTCAGGCGAAGACTCCTTGTATGGCGAGGGTGGCAATGACATCCTGTACGGAGGCTCGAACGCCAACGATGCCAACGATGGCAAAGATTACATCGATGGTGGTGCTGGCAATGACCGAGTCTATGTGGGTTTTGAGGATACGGGGCTTGGCGGTGCTGGTAATGACACCGTTATTGGCGGCTTTACCGATGACGTGATCTACGGCGATGATGAAAAAGGCGAAATTTTTGGGGGAGCAGATTCCCTAGTTGGCGGCAGCGGCAACGACACCCTCTACGGAGAAGGTGACAGCTTAGCGGGCGGTGGCAACGATACCCTCGATGGTGGCGTAGGCAATGATACGCTGTTTGGCTATGCCGGAGATGACCTCCTCAATGGTGGCGATGGCATTGACTTCCTCGATGGTGGCGACGGCAATGACCTCCTCAATGGTGGCGCTGGCTCTAGCACCCTGCTCGGTGGCACTGGCTTAGAAACCATCACGGGTGGCGCTGAAGGCGACTTCATTGATGGCGGAGAGGGCAATGACAACCTCAATGGTCTGGGTGGCAATGACACTATCTATGGCGACGACGGAGTTGCTGAAACACTGGCTGGCAATGATGTCCTCAATGGTGGCGCTGGCGATGACTTCCTGGATGCTGGTGCAGGAGTCGATCGCATCATCGGTGGTGCTGGGATTGACCTGCTTTTTGGCGGCGAAGATGCGGAAACTCAAACCGCCCGCGACACGCTAACCGGCGGGGCTGACACCGACTACTTCCAGTTGCTGTTCACCGATTTTGAGCCCGAACCCATCGAGCCCGGTGAGCCAGTTGTTACTCCTCCTGCTGGTGACTACATCGTGGACTTCGTGAAAGGGACTGACTACTTCTTACTGGAGGAGATTACCTTTGAGCAGCTATCGTTCCAGAACATCTCGCTGACAGTTAACGGGGTTGCTACTCCGAGTACTCGGATCTACGTCACGCCTGAAGCCGGAATTCCGATTTCTCAAGCGGAAACGCTAGCTGTGGTTCAAGGAGTGCGTCAATTTAACGCCTCGCATTTCGTTGAGGAATCACCCTTTTAATTAACGGGACTTAAACAAATTTTAAGTCCAAACCAAGGGCAAACTGCCTTTATACGCGGTAAATAAGTACATGTTTTCTTGCCACCACCGCGCAAATCTATATTCTGTCCCTTGACAGTTTTTATCTCCTGCTGTCTCTTTAAAGGCAGCAGGAGTTTCGTCTTTGACCAGGAATCCGCAGATCCTTTTTCTTCATGCCAATTTTCCTGCCCTGTTTCGCCATGAGGTAGCCGGGATGACCAAAGATTACCCTGAGCTAGTGAACTCTGTTTCAGAATTTTTCTAGCCACTTACGATCGCCAATCGGGAGTAAAAATCGAATTCGATCGGGTGAGGCGACACAACAAATTGATCCAATAAATTATCCAATCTGGTGACAACTCTAATCAGAATGTTTTGAAATTAAGTAAATCCACCTGATTATCAGTCCTGTAAATGTTAAATTAAGGAAAGCCTTCGTAGAGTAACCCTTAATTTTTGATTTATGAATTTGCCTAATTTGATTACTTTTTCTCGCTTACTGGGAGTGCCTTTTCTGCTCTACGGTTTGTACGACCCAAGCGCGCAAAGTCGCTGGATTTGCACGGCGATTTTTGTGGTAGCTGCAGCTACTGATTGGCTGGACGGCTATTTGGCTAGAAAGTTGAATCAAATTACCGATTTGGGTAAGTTTCTCGATCCTTTGGTGGATAAATTGTTGGTGCTCGCGCCGCTTTTAGTGTTGATTGAGTTGGGTCGAGTCCCGGCTTGGGGAGTGTTTTTGATTTTGGGTCGGGAGTTGACAATTGCGGGGTGGCGTGTTAATAAAACTACGATTTCTGGAGCTAATATTTGGGGGAAGTTGAAGACGGTAAGTCAGATTGTGGCGATCGCACTTTTAATTGCTCCTTTGTCTGAAGCGTGGAATTTTCCCGCATTAATTGCTTTTTGGGTTTCTGTGGCTTTAACTTTGATTTCTGGCGCTATTTATCTATGGCCGGAAAAGACTGCTGAGGACAAGTAAATTGGTTTTATTTAAACCGCAGATGAACGCAGATAAAAACTTCGATATATTTGTAGGGACACGGCAATGCCGTGTCCTAGCCGTAGCTTAATAATGAGTCCCAGATTTCCGGTAGTGCACCGCTGTCACGCCGTCATTTTTGAGCAAATGACCGTTGTCAATCGCCGCATAAACTACCCAGTGATCGCCGCATTCCATCCGACTTATCACTTCGCATTCCAGATAAGCTAGAGCATCAGTCAAAACGAGACAGCCGTTGCTAGCTTCCATGGTTTCGACGCCCGCAAATCTGTCTTCTCCCGGAGCAAAGTTTTTCATGAAATACTTCCGCAACTGTCGCCCTTCTGCTAAGATGTTGAGCACAAATTTATCTCCGGCATACATCAAAGATTCGATCGATCGATCTTTCGCCACCGCAATCGTCACACCGGGCGGATTAAACGTTGCTTGCGACACCCAGGAAGCCAGCATCGCACTGGTGACATCCTCCCGCTTCGCCGAGACTACGCACAGCGAACCAACGAGTCTCCCTACTGCTTGTTCAGTGCGATCGCTCCCCGCTGCTAACTGCGGTTTCGGTGCCCGTAATTTTTGCGCTCGAATCAAAGCTTGAGCAAAATCCGTTCCCGCTTCTGTACACTCGTGAATCGTCCCCCCCGTCGGCTTAAATTTTGCTCGAATCGGCTCAAATCCAATTCGATAGCCGGCATCTTTCAGCTTATTTTCCACTAAGTCGATCGCCTCTCCACTCCAGCCAAAAGAACCGAAAACCCCCGCTAATTTGCTCTTAGTTGCGGTAGATAAAACAATTCCCAAAGCCGTTTGAATTTGCGTCGGAGCGTGTCCTGCTAGCGTGGGAGTTCCGATGATAAATCCCGCGCATTTTTCGATCGCCTCTTTAATTTCTCCTGGTTCGGCAAATTCGCAGTTGATACTTTCTACAGCAACACCGGCTTTAGTAATTCCTTTGGCGATCGCCTGCGCTAAAGTAGCCGTATTTCCGTAAGCCGAAGCATAAATCAAAGCAACTGTCAAGTCTTTTGAATTTTGTTGCTGGCTCCATTCCCGATACAAATTGCTCAGTTCATTAAGGCCGTAACGGACGATCGGGCCGTGACCGGGAGCATAAAATGCTGCTGGTAAATCGGCGAATTTATCCATTGCGGTCAGCACTTGTTTTGCCTGAGATGCGTGCAGGGAATCGTAATAATAGCGCCGATCTTCGCTGTAAACGCTCCACCCTTCATCGAATACTTGGTCGCCGCAAACGTGAGCTCCAAATAGTTTGTCAGTGAACACGATTCGAGTGTGCGGATCGTAGGTGCAAAGTTGATCGGGCCAACGGGGAGTTGGAGTCGCGATGAATTTTAAGGCGTGACCTTTTCCTAAGTTGAGAGTTTCTTCTCCCCGAACAATCATAATGTTTAATTCTTGGTCAGGAAAAGCGGCCCGCAAACTAATTGCGGCGGGATTCGTGCAAACCAAAGCTACTTCAGGAGCTAATTCTAACAGAGCTTTAATTGTTACTGACCTGTTAGCATTGAAATGCCCCAAAATTATGTAATCCAGCTTGGTCAAGTCCACCCGTTGTTGCAAAAATTCCAGGTAATTTTCAGTAAAAGATTCCCCCGGCGGGTCGAACAAAGCAGTTTTGTCAGCTTGAATAATATAGCTATTGGCTGTCGTACCTTTTTGCAGCGAATACTCGACTTCAAATTTGAGTCTGTCCCAAGTGCGCGATCGCACAATAAAAGTATCGAGCGCGATCGGGATAAACTGCACGTCGCGAGGTTTGGCATCCGATGCGAGTCTAGGAGTCAAAGTATTAGTCATTTATTGCACCTATGAGAAACTGAACTACAGAACTTCTTTTGATTTCGTGCCAAAACTTGGTATCTACAATGTCAAACCTTGCGCCTCGACCCTGTAAATTGGTATCCAGGTCAGTCAGAAATTCCCTGGTTTTCAAATCATCCCCAATTTGGATAAAGCTCACTCCAATTTCTTCGTCTTGATCTATTTTATTTGCTGCACTTACAATAATTTCAGCGACAGCAGCGGTATTTTCTGGTTTTTTATCTAGGACTGCAACAATTATTGCTCCGTTCTTCCCTTTGGGATTTGGTTTGCTTGCGAAATAATCATTAAAAGTTGCTTTCAGAGCTTCTTCCAAATGAGTGGCAGTCGGCTTTGCTGAATCCGGTTCCGTATTTTGTCGCTGCAAAATTTCAGCTAACCGAGCAACATTTGAATTTTTATACTTCCACATAGGAGTAGAAGCTTCGTAAAGGGTGATGCCGTCGCTGTCAAATTCCTGACATTTTTTTGCTAAGTCAATCAGAGATGCCTGTGCTTCTACCCAATCCTCGTACCAAGGATGGTGAGGGTCTCTGCTGGCATCGCTTCTGGCAATAATAATTGTGTAATCTCGGTCTTCTAAAAGATTGGCCGGCATTGGCAATTCCCCTAATTAAAATGGAGTCTAAATGACAACGGTTTGCCCGGTTTGCTGCTTGTGGCGCACCCAACACCGAGAACCCGATAAGGTGCGCCACAAGCACCCAAAGTTGAGAGTTTTTGCGTAGCCTATTGCGTCTTGGACTGTAATTGTAGGGTGCGTCAGTAGATAGTCGATGATGAAGTCGAATAAAACATCGGCTGACGCACCTTACTAATACGTTGGGGGTGTGTTAAATCAGACAGTCGATCAATAATATATCGTTGAATTTCCCCTTTGCACCTGACAACAGTCAACTGACAACAGTCAACTGTCAACCGTCAACCGACTTCTTAATAGTGATTTCCGACTTTTCGGTGGTGAACTGCCGGCAGTGCATCTGGATTCGAGACTCGGCCGCTATCGACGATCGCATATACGATATGATGATCCGAAAGTTCCATGCGGCTCACTACTTCGCATTCCATGTAAGCCAAGGAATCTGTCAGAATCGGAGAACCGTTGGTAGCAGGTTGAGTTTTCACTCCGGCAAAGCGATCGGCACCAGGAGCAAAACGCTTTAAAAAGTGCCTCATCAAGGTTTGATAATTGCCTTCTTCCAGCACGTTGAGAACAAATTTATCTCCCGCGTGCATCATGGATTCGATCGCCCGATCCTTCGCAACTGCTATTGTTAAACCCAGCGGTTTAAAGCTGGCTTGCGTTACCCAGGAAGCCAACATCGCACCGCTAACCTCACCTTTTTGAGCGGTGATGATGTACAGTCCACCGCTGATTCGTCCCAAGGCTTTATCGAGGTCGCTGTCGAGGGATTTCATCTGTTTTACAGCTTTGTCCCGCGTCAGCCACTGTCCCAAGTCGGTGCCTGCTTCGTCGCAAAGTTGATAACTCGCTTCTGTCGGCGTTTCTTTAATTAAAATGTTGGGAAATGCTTCTTTTAAACCCAACTCTTTGAACTTGTTTCTCAGTGGGTAAATAGATACGTCATCCCCGCCGCCAGATTCACATAAACCGAAAGATTGTTTGTTGTTAGCTGCAACTAAAATTGTGTTGATTGCGGCTTCGGCATTCACAGCAGCAGTACCGCCACTCGGTGGCGAACAAATTACGATGCCGGCAGCATTACCGACAAGTTCCGCAACTTCTTGCAAGTCGGCGATTCTCAAATCCATCATTTCCACGGCGACACCAGTTTTGGTGATACCGTGGGCGATCGCTTGGCTGAGTCGATCGCTAAATCCGTAGTCGGAAGTGTAAAATACCGCTACAGTGGTTTCTGCCTTAGCTTGCGCTTGGCTCCACTTTTTGTAGCGTCCGGTAAGTTCGACTACGTTGTGCCGCAACAGCGGGCCGTGACCGGTCGCAACTAAACCAATTTCTCCCAATTCTGCCATCCGCTTCATCGCACTGAGTACCGATCGAGCATTGGGAGCCATCAAACACTCATAATAAAAGTGGTAATCTTCCTCAACTGCTGCTAAATCGTCATCGAAGGTGCTGTCGGAACAGTAGTGCATCCCGAAAGCATCGCAGGTGAACAGCACTTGAGTTTTGCTGTCGTAGCTGAAAATAGTATCGGGCCAGTGCAAGTTCGGCGCCGATACGAATTCGATAATGTGGCCGTTTCCTAAATCTAGTTTATCCCCGTTTTTTACTACCAATCGCTCAAATGGTTGGTGTACAAGGTTTTCTAAAAATTGAATTGCTACTTTCGCCCCCACGACAATTGCTTGGGGTGCCAGCGCCAGCACGTCTTTGACTAAACCGCTGTGGTCTGGTTCGGTGTGGCTGATAATTAGATAGTCAATCTCTTTCGGGTCAATTTCCCCCGTCAGAGTGTCCATGTATTGCTGGCGAAACTTCTCGTGCGAGGTATCGACGAGGGCTGTTTTTTCACCGCGAATGATGAATGAGTTGTATGTTGTACCGTTTTTGAGTCCGAATTCGATGTCAAAGCGGTCTCTATCCCAGTCCAGGCATCGAATTGCCGTTGTGTCAGGGGCAATTTCGACTTTTTCCACCGTCAATCTGCGTTGGACTCGTTCAGTCAGCGCTACCATCAGTGCCTCCTTGTCTTTTACCCATTACCTTATTGTTTCCATTCTGACACGTTTCTTTTGTAAATCTTTATCAAATTTCCTATCACTCAGTTAAGCATCCCAAAACCGATCTCTATCTCTTGACAAAAAGCAAATATGTGTGCTATGGCAACCGAGTTTGATCGGTTGGGCGATCGAGGTACTGAGTTTTGCATGGAAATTGCGATCGAGCAGTCAATTAGTTAGTAGCAACTTAACAGTTATACAAAATGTGCAGTAAGATGATCGAATAAAAAAATCCCAAATCCACAAGCCAAAATCGATTAACTGAAGTAAAGCTATGTCTGAAAGTTCATTTGATAAAACTAATTTGGGTTGGCAATTAGGACAGTGGCAACAGCGAGTAGAGGAGTGGTGGGAACTAAAAACTGCTCAAAATATACCGAATGTCAAATTGCCATCTTGGTTTGATTCCCCCATCTTGGGGGCGATCGCTAAAGCCGCCTTTTGGTTAATCTTAGCGGTGCTCGCAGTCTGGGCTAGTTGGCAGATTTGGCAACTGTTACGTTTTTATATTCATAATTTCAAAAAGGGGAATCAAACAACTGATGGAAGTGCGAAAAAAACAATTAAAGATTTGTCGGTAGCAGAGTGGTTGTTGCGATCGCAAAATTTGCAGCAACAAGGGAAATACCGCCAAGCTTGCCGCTGTTTTTACATAGCCTTGTTGCAGCGGTTAAATGATGCGGGAACCGTGGTTTACAAACCCAGCCGCACTGATGGCGAATATTTGCAATTAATCGAGCAATTACCCCAGCCAGCGCCTTACGAAACTTTGATAAAAATACATCAGCAACTATGATTTTGGGAATAGGGAAGCTTCCGCCTCAACCTTTGAACAGTGTCAGCAAGCTTATCAACAAATTAAGGATTAAGTAGGTAAGCCCAAAAAAAAATAATATCCAATCGATAATTTTAGGGGCGGGTTTTACCTATAATAATTGCCAAAAACCGACAATCTCAAAAACCCCCGCCCAATAGCCAATTGCCATCTACTTTTTTCAATATACAAGGGTTCAAGGTCGTACTCGAATAACGGGCGTAGCATCTAAGAGTACGACCTTAAAAGGGTGCTATAAGACTGAATTAACCAATGGGTTGAAGGCGACGAAACTAGCACCAGCAATGGGATTCTGGTCAAGGCCGCCCACAATCAGCCCTGTAGGTGAATCCCATTAGTTGTCGGTGCCAGCGACTGTCACACAGCGAAGATTTTACCCGCGTACCTCACTTTCTTGAAAAAAGCTGTAGTGAGGAGCCACACTAATAAAAAGCATTTAACTACTTGCGGGACCTATTAGTAGAGCAAGGATTCCTCGCCCTACTAACAGCCTTAAAGCAGAGTAATTGTATTGCTTCCCTGAGTGCCGACATTCGCACCTGGGCCAAAGCCTAAACCCACCGACCCACCAGTGAAACCAAGAGGATTGTTAATCGTCAGACTAACGCTAGTTTGACCGGGATTAAAGTTAACCGTGCCTCCAGTAAAATTCCCCAATGGATCAATGGTGTAGTCTATGGTGTTTAGAGGTACACCAGGACCACCAGCAATCAAATAGTCGACCGAAGCCGAAACCGAAGTATTGCCAGTCCGATTAATCATCACAACTCCTGTACCACCATCAATAATAGGATCAGGAGACGAACCGTAAAAGAAGACAGTCGGAGCCACAAAAGTAGGATCAATAATGCTCAAAACTGCCAGTGACGGACTAGCCAAACTGCCACCACTCAAGAACAAATTAACCGTTTCAGTAGGCTCAGTGAGACTGTCAAATAAAGCTCGAACCGGAACTTGTACGCTAGTTTGTCCGGCTGCAAAAAAGATCCCTTGAGTCACACTGGCGTAATCCGCCGCCGTAGCCTGAGCACTACCGTCACCCGTGCGGAACAAAATCGCACTCGCTGCCGTAACGTTGCCACTGCGATTGATGGTAATCGGCGCAGTGCTGCCCTCGTTGACGCTGTAATTAGCCGCACTGAAGAAATAGTTTGGAACAGCCGTTGACCCCGGAGTTGTCGCCGTCGGCGCCGGAGTGGTCGTCGTCCCAGTTGGCGTCGTCCCAGTTGGCGCCACAACATCATTAATCGTCAAAATTGACGGACTACTGCCGACATTGCCACCGAAGAGCACCAAATTCACCGTTTCCGGCGATTCCAAAATCAAATCACTCAAAGCCGTCACGGTGAAACTAGCGGTAGTTACCCCCGCAGCA
>NZ_JAUBSA010000008.1:64557-144797 GCF_036702115.1 Microcoleus sp. LAD1_D5
GATCCAGCCTCGGTGCCACCGGTGCGAGTAACGTTAATCGTCGCCACGCCGCCTTCAGCCACCGTGTAATTTGGTTGAGCGAACTGGAAGATACTTGGAGATGTCGGCGTCGGCGCCGGAGTTGGCGTCGGCGTCGGCGTTGGTGTCGGCGTCGGAGTCGGCGTCACATCAATGCCTTGATATTGAATACTCCGCACTAGGTAGTCGGAACTATCGCTTTTGGGGGAGGTGCTAGTGGCGTAGGCAGGGGTGGGGCTATCGTAGGCTTTGGCGGAGAACCGCAGTTCGTCAAAAGCAACGCTAGTGGAATTTGCTTGTATCTGGAATGTGAAATTGCCATCGGCACTATCGCCAATGAAAGTCACTCCATCTGAAGACACACCGATCGGTTTTTCAGGGGTAGGAGGGGTGAGGCGAGCGATCGTAAAATTGCTGGCCGATACCTCCGTCCCATTATTAAAGAGTTTCAGCAAACCAACTTCATTGCCTTGATCGTTCACTGTAGAACTTGATTTGGGAAGTAATCCACTGAGGCCGATCGTGGCGCTAGTGATGTCTTTGTTATCTGCCCATTTCACCTTCAGCGCTTGAGATAGATTGGTGTTGGGGTCATAGTTGATTTCCGCCCGCAATTTATTGACATCGGTAAACCAACCACTATAAGAGCCTAGGACACCAATACCACCGGTACCGCCGTAGCTCAACCCGCTTTTAGGGGTTTCGTTCGTTGCTAACGTGAGGTTGCTGATGGGAGTAGGGTTAGTGTAGTTCATTTCAAAGCCATCAAAAGCTATCCCAGACAGTTGGATGCCTTGATTCTGGGCGGCAGTAGGCCATTGTGCGATCAGGTCACTAATGCTGCTGTAATTAGTGTCTTGACCCAAAGAACCAGTGATTGAAGTAGCCATAGCTTATGTGTTAATGATGAGTAATTAAGGATTAGAAGTGACTGAAAACGAGAGGTTGGGCTTTCTTGTAGCGATCGGTCACTGCAAGAAAAATTTCCTCATACCTGCAAGTAAATCAAGTAAAAATGCTTGCCCCATAAGCATCTGAAAGCATTATTGCCCCCGATCGAATGTTGAGTGTAAATAATTACACCTACTTAGACCTATTTACATAGAGATGTTTAACTTTCATCATCAATAAGTTTTATCCGGAAAAAGTGCGATCTTTTTTTCAGCCCTATAAAAAGCGGGTTTTCCACATCTGTAGAGGAGAGCTTAAATCCCACATTCCGGGCCCCCCAAGAGGCAGCTTTCAGTGATTCAGCGGGCAAAAGTGAATCAGGAGAGACACTTATGAGTAAAAATACTCAGAACTTTAGATGTCTAAGCATCACCCTGTTGGGAATTTCTAAAAATTGAGGTTCGGGCGTAAGTTAAATCTGATGCCATTAAAAAAGCGATCGGTAAAAAACCAAGTTTATTGGTGATCCGTAATGTGATTGACGATCACTACAAGATGTCAAATGGGTTCTATACTACTGCCCGAGTGACAAAACAGGGTTAATCTGACTAAAGCAGGAATTATGCACTTACCCTCTGATTTGTCAGCGGCAACTCTACAATAAACTCAGTTCCTTCGCCCACCTGACTGACGCAGCTCAGCTTGCCACCGTGAGCTTGAACAATTACCTGATAGCACACTGAAAGTCCCAAACCAGTGCCTTTTCCCACAGGTTTAGTAGTAAAAAATGGGTCAAAAATCTTGTCTTGAATTTCTGCAGGAATTCCAGTTCCGGTGTCGCGGACAGAGATTGTTACCCAGTCCGGCTCGCTTTGCCAACTGCGGATGGTTAATTCCCCCGGTTTGCTCGTTGACTGGAGCGCATCTAAAGCATTGTCAATCAAATTATAAAATACTTGGTTGATTTGACTGGCATGACATTTTACTGGCGGCAAACTGCCGTATTGCTTGTCTATTTTGATATGGGTTTTTAGCTTATTTTGCAGCATCAAGAAACTGCTTTCTAAACCTTCATTCAAATCTACTGGTTTTAATTCAGCGTGGTCTAAACGAGAAAAATTTCGCAGCGTCATCACGATCGAGCGAATCCTCCCGCTTCCTTCCCGCATTGAATTGAGCAGTTTACCAAAGTCTTCTCGAATGTAATCGAGTTCTAGTTCTTCATTGATTCTGACAATTGCCTCCGCTGCTTCGGGGCAGGCATTCCCGACCAGTTCTAGAGCTTCGTTCAAGGCTTTAAAATATTCTTGAGCGTGAAACAAGTTAGCGTGGATGAAATTGTTGGCGTTGTTAATTTCGTGAGCAATTCCCGCTACCATTTGCCCCAAACCTGACATTTTTTCGCTTTGAATCAATTGCTGTTGCGCGGATCGCAATTCTTCTAACGCAGCCTGCAACTGCTGGGTTTGAGCTTGAGATTTTACCGCAGCATCTTGGACTTGGCTGTAAAGTTCTGCTTGCTGAATGGCGATCGCCATTTGGTTGGCTATCTGGGAGAGCAACTCCATTTCTTGCCACTGCCAATTGCGGGTATCCCGGCACTCGTGAGCAATCAGCAAACCCCACAGCCTACCGGGAAATTTAGGATTATAGCTTGCCGCTGTTTCGGGGGAACTTTCTTCAGTTCTCGATGTAACAATCGGCACGATCAGATTAGCTTTTACCTGCAAACGGTCTAAGAAATCAACGTGACAAGGCTCTAAACCAGCATTAAAAATATCATTAATGGCTTTGACTCGCCCTTGCTGGTAAAGATCGGCGTAATCTCCCCGGAAACACTTATCCGCCCCCATATCTCCTAAAATTGAAGGCCAAGGGATCACCATATCTTCAACAACAACTTTTCCTTGCCAGTTGTCTTGAAACTGATAAATGATTACTCGATCGCACTGCAACATTTGGCGGACTTCCCTCACCGCTGTTTGTAGGATAGTTTCCAGATCGAGGGTACTGCGAATTTGGTTGCCGATCAGCCGCAGCAGCGATTCTCGTTCGGCTTGGCGCCTGGTTTTGCTATAGAGTTTGGCTTGATTGATTGCGATCGCCAATTGCGATCCTACCCCTTCTAAAAGCTGTCTTTCCCAATCAGTCCATTCCCGTTCGCGATCGCACTGATGCAAGCCAATTATGCCATTCACTTCACCTTGATAGCGAGTAGCTACTGCCAGCATTGACTTAATCTCCAAAGCTTCGGCAATTTTTCGGGTTTGTGGGTTCAATCCCGGAAAATCGAGAAACTTCGTCACTGCTAGGGAATCTTGTTGAGACACGACTGCAGCCAAATGCGGGTTGTCAGTCATCGGTACTTTCATTCCCAGTTGGATCGGATAGTCCCCCGCGTTGTACTCTCCGCGCGTAACTAAAGTTTTTTCTGTATTTGATTCTTTGACTAAAATGCTCACGCGGCTGCACTGTAATGCTTGCCCCAGCAATCTGCAGGCCGATGTCAAAATTTCTTCTATGTCAAGTGTACTGCGAATTTCGTTATTAATTTGGTTCAGCAAGTTTGATAACTGAACTTGCTGCTGCATCTGCACGATTAGGGCTTTTTGTTGGTCTACTTCCGGCAGCGAAAGACTTTCTTCCTGCCTCCAGTTTTCAGATTCAGGCAACCGCGAAGTTACTCTTTGCCAGGGGTTTTCGTGTTCTTGTATTTTTAAAGACATATTTACTCAGGAGTTGTACAGTATTTTGATTGAGTCTGGTTTTTTAAACCTATGCTTACCCCGCCAACAGCCCCATCGCAGCTACCAGGACTTTTGGAATATCTTAAGACATTATAAAGGATGCCGCCTGAGCAAAGCAATTATTTGCTTTACAAATATTTATATTTATCAAGTATGCGCTCGGCAGGGGAGAATACTAATTGGCGCGCCCCATGGAACTTGGTCAGATGTCAAATAGAGTTAACCGCCCAGTTAAGCGAACAAAATGAATCTAAAATCTATCTTTAGTTCAATGTTTGCGCGCGCTCGATCAACATGGAAAACTCAATTACCAACAATTTTCGTTCGCCAGCAACCAGCGACAACATGACTTCGGGATGGAAAGGTAAAGGCCAGATTAAAATAGCTTTGGCGATCGGCAATTCCCGGCTGCACTGGGGATTATTTGTGGGCAAAACCCTGGAGAAAACATGGGATACACAGCATCTCAATGCTGATACTGTTTCCCCGCTCTCCGAGCAGGAAAAGGCCGAATATTTGGTGCAAACAGTAATGAGGTCGATCGAGGAAGTATCTTCTCAAAATCTCCTTTGTCTTCCTGCTACTCCCGCTTTTTCTAATCCTCACACACTTTCTTTAGTGCCACTGCCTCTAATTTTGGCCTCAGTAGTTACCCAGCAAACAGCAATTTGGCAGAGTTATCCTGATGTCCGAATTATTACTTTAGACCAGTTGCCGATCGGGGGACTCTATCCTACCCTGGGAATTGACAGAGCTTTGGCTGTACTGGGCGCTGGCAACCAATTGGGTTGGCCAGTTTTACTTATAGATGCTGGTACAGCTTTAACATTTACTGGGGCTGATGTCAATAGGTATTTAGTTGGGGGCGCCATCTTACCAGGTTTGGGTTTGCAGTTATCGTCGCTAGGTAAAAAAACTGCTGCATTGCCTTTAATCAGTTTACCACAAAATTTGCCGCACCGCTGGGCGCAAGACACTGCTGGGGCAATTCAAAGCGGAGTTGTGTATGCGACGGTGGCAGGAGTTAGGGATTTTATTGAAGATTGGCGGTGTTTGTTTCCTGATAGCAAAATTGCTGTCACGGGGGGCGATCGCGCTATGCTTTTAAAATACCTCACCGCCGCCTTTCCTGATACAGCAGCCGACTTAATTGACGCACCAGAGGCTATTTTTTGGGGAATGAGTTATGAGTTATGAGTTATGAGTTATGAGTTATGGGGATTGGTAATGGGGAATTATTCAGGAGCATCTCATATTTGTAAAAACACTTCTTCTAGCTCCTTCCTTCTTCGTCTTTCCTTCGGTCTCAAAACTCCAATTTCTAGCTGGGCTGCAAAAGTGAGATGCTCCCAATTATTCTTCCTTCTGCCCTCTTTCTTCTTCCTTACCAATTACCAATTCACTTAGCAAACTCGCGAATATACTTAGCAACAACATCCGGGACTTCCTGTGGCAAATTGCTTTCCCCTGGACTAACCAATTGCAGTTCGGCATTAGGAGCTAGAGCAGCATATGATTGACACAGAGACGAAACTGCAGGGGTATCTTCAGAACCGTGCAACAGCAAAACAGGCGCTTTCAGCAAAGGCAAATTCTCATCAACTAACTCCGCTGTAATTTCAGCCCGCCGCCGCCGGAACAGCAACTGCACCGCAACTGGGGAGTGAATCAACTGCTGTCTGAAATTTAGCAGTCCGTCAATCTTGTTTTGACTACCCAGCAACTTAGCAATTGGATAGATCGATCGCAACAACCAAAAAGCGAGGGGTGGTTGGCCAATTAGCCAGCTAGCCGTCTGCCACCGCCCCCGCCGGTTGCCAACCTTGACGCCTTCTGGGGCCAACAAAACCAAACCTTGAACTCGATCGGGATATTTGATAGCATAGCTGGTGGCCACCCAACCCCCCAGAGAGTGAGCGATTAAATAAACCTCTCGCAACTTCAAAGTATCGAGGTATTGGGCGAGACATTCTACTTCCAGGTCGATCGAATAATGAAGATTCCGGCGTTCCGAGTCGCCAAACCCCAGCAAATCCGGTGCGAAGCAGTGGTAGTAGGGGCTCAAATGTTCGATCGTCCTCAGCCACTGACTGCTGTCCTGCCAAGAACCGTGCAAAAATACTAAATTCGGGCCTTGACCGACTTCGTGCCAGAAGATTTGCCCTACAGAGAGTTTTACCCGAGAATTGCGTAGCGGTGAGTACATCCGGTTAAATATTTAGTAATAAAAAGATGATTAATTTAATCTTCAGAGATTGTGAATTAAAGTAGGAAAACATTAAAAATTAATTTCACAGTCATCACAGACAATTTTTGACGGCGAGGTAATTTCCGACTTTTCTCACATTTGGATGCCCCGCCGATTTACGCCAAAGTTGTCAGGCCTTGAAAATAGTCCTGTAAGTGTTGGTCGTTATCGTGGCTGAGGGCGCCCTCCGGCAGTGATTCGGGCAAAAAAGCCTGAACCTCGCTGACTTCAAGCGTATCCTGAACTTGCATATTGCCCTGCACCTCTGCAGCGACCACGATACAAATCGAGTGTAGGCGAGGGTCTCGATCAGCAGCCGAATAAACACCCACCAAGCGGCGGATTTTGACTAAATCGAGTCCTGTTTCCTCTGCTAATTCCCGCCGCACAGTTGTCGGAATATCCTCTCCCCAATCCACCATACCTCCAGGCAGTGCCCAGCGACCGTTGTCGCGGCGGCGAATTAACACAATTCGCCCGTCAGGCAATACAGGAATCACCGCAGTACCAGTCACGGGATGTCGAAAAATCAGTCCCAGCACAGTTTGTACAATTTGCCACAATCGACGCATAAACTCAAAAGCTTGTTTAGGATATAGTAATTTCAGGCCTCCTAGCTTGCAGCTCCGGAGTCTTAATTTTTAATTTTTGATTCACGCTAGAGGTCTGGCAAGTCTGCTAGGATTTCCGCCGCGTGAGTTTCTGGTTTGACTTTCCGATAAACCTTTTCAATCCTACCATCAGGGTCGATCGCGAAGGTCGATCGAGTAATTCCCATAAATTCTTTTCCCATAAATTTTTTGAGTCCGTAACAGCCGTAGGCGGTAGCAACTTCGGCGTTTGAGTCGCACAGCAAGGGAAAAGGCAGTTGATATTTAGCTGCAAACTTGGCGTGGGACCGGGCCCCGTCTGTGCTGACGCCCAGGACTGAAATATTGCGCGACTCGTAGTCTGAGTGAATATCGCGAAAGCCGCAAGCTTCTTTGGTACAGCCTGGGGTATTGTCCCGAGGATAAAAGTAAAGTACAACTCGCCGCCCTCGAAAATCTGCAAGGCTGACGACATTGCCTTGCGCGTCGGGCAGGCTGAAGACAGGAGCTACGTCACCGGGATAAATCGTCATTTGTCGTATTTTGTCAATAGTTTATAGAAATATTCGACAAGAGCGAAAACATTGCGTCCCATCGGGCCCGCATTGCCAGCGACTTGAATCCCGGTGTTCTTTTTTCTGGGTCTTGTACCGTGTGTGCTATGATCGTCATCGGTCTAAAATTGAGTATAACTAGACAACGTAAAAACTTAACTGGATTAGTTGAGTACGTAGTCACACCTAACGGTGTTGCGGTTTAGGAAAGCTAAATTTGAAGAAAACCTAACTACATAAAGAGAAGTGATCGAGTACGGTATGGCATACCGGAATTTACGCTTGGGGAGAGGACACCTATACTTGGGCGGGAGCAATCCTGTCTCCAGTAAGTGGCTTCGGTGAACCAAGAATCTTAGTCACCAAGAGTGCACAGAGTGTCAAACTTAAGAATCCGCGGGCGTGAAAGCCCGGGGACTGTCAATGTTTATTAGTGAGGTCAGAATGGCTAAGCGCCGCAATCTCAAGAAAGAGAAGGCACAACGAAATCAAGCATACGCTCGCAAGTTTCGCAAGCGGAGAAATCAAGATATGTTCTCCAACAAGAGAAGACGATTTGACGGCGGCAACGGCGGTGGCATGGGCGCCATGAGTGGCGGCGGCAGAGACAAAGATATGGCTGCTGCTGAAGATTAAGTGCTGAGGCTATCTGCCGAAGTTAGAACCAGAGTGGAAAACACGATCGTTCTTTCGTAGAGATAGCCAGCCGGAATTTGTCCAATAATTCAACGATGTTTAGGCGAGTCGATCGCGCGCAGCGATAAGTGATTTTCTCACTTGTTCAAACCCGGTACCCCCGTAACTATTGCGAGCCGCCACCACTTGCTGAGGTGCGATCGCGCTGTAAATGTCTGTCTCAAAGGCTGGGTGCAAGTCTTTCCACTCCTCAAGTGTCAAATCTTTGAGGAGTTTGCCCCTCGAAAGGCAAGTTTTGACAACTTTGCCGACAAGATTGTAAGCTTCCCGGAAGGGAACGCCTTTGGTGGCCAAGTAGTCTGCTACGTCTGTAGCGTTAGAAAAGTCTTCCGTAACTGCCACGGCGAGGCGATCGCCATTAAACTCGATTCCTTCGCGCAACAAAATTGTCATTGCTTCCAAGCAACCCTGTACCGTTCTGACGGTATCAAACAAAGCCTCTTTATCTTCTTGCAAATCTTTGTTGTAGGCCAAAGGAAGTCCCTTCACTACTACCAACAAGGCTTGCAAGTTACCGAACACCCGCCCCGCTTTGCCCCGCACCAACTCCGGCACGTCGGGATTTTTTTTCTGGGGCATGATGCTAGATCCCGTAGCGCAGCTATCTTTGAGCGTAATAAATCCAAATTCGTGAGAAGACCACAAAATCATTTCTTCTGACAAGCGGCTCAGGTGTACCATAATCAAGCTCGCGGCGGCGAGAAATTCGATCGCAAAATCTCGATCACTCACTCCATCTAAGCTATTAGCATAAACATTGTCAAACTGCAATAGTTCGGCCGTATAATGTCGGTCAATTGGGAAAGTCGTCCCCGCCAGCGCGCCACAACCCAAAGGCGAAACATTCACCCGCTTGGAGATATCGCCGAGACGTTCCCAATCGCGATCAGTCATTTCAAAATAAGCTAACAGGTAATGAGCCAAACTAATCGGCTGAGCGCGCTGCAAGTGCGTGTAACCGGGGATTAAAGTTTCCACGTTACGATCGGCAAGATCGAGCAAAACCCCTTGAAATTCCCGCAATTGCTCGCGAATTTCTGCTATGCGATCGCGCAAATACAAGCGAGTATCAGTGCCGGCTTGATCGTTGCGCGATCGGGCCGTGTGCAACTTTTTCCCAGCATCACCCACAATCTCCGTCAGCCGCTTCTCTACTGCGAAGTGAACGTCTTCTGCATCAACTCCCGGAACAAAAAGTCCTTGGCGGTATTCGCGGCGGATCTGTTCCAAACCATTGACTAACTGTTCGCCTTCTGCTGCGGAAATAATCCCCGTTTTGGCCAGCATTTTAGCGTGAGCGACAGAACCCGTCAAGTCATACTCAATCAATTCAATATCGAAGCCAATACTAGCATTGAATCGGGCGATCGCCGGGTGCAGCGCCGATTCAAATCTTTGACTCCAAGTTTTTTGTTGTGTTGTCATTGCTCAAGCTAAAACTAGATTATATCTCTGTTGCAGAAGTCTATAAAAACCGATTTGTAGCAAAGACTTTAGTCCTTCCTCCGGTTTGTAGTCAGGACTTTAATCCTCCATTCCCAATTCGGCAAGAAAAAACTCAACTCCTGACTACAAACTTTTTATACATCTTTTGACCACAAAAAACTGAAGTCTGGACTACAAAATTGTGAAACTTTTGCTGCATCAGAAAGAAGTGAAGTTTGGGCTACAAACCTTTTAAATCCGTTACCGATAGCTTTTTCGACAAGAACTCTAACGAAAAATCCCTTTAAAGAACCAGCCAACAAAAATACCTATAAAAAAAGCTCCTATTTGACCAGTCGAAACAAAATTGTTCCAAGCTTTCTGGAAATTAGTAAAAATGTCGTAACTTTGACCCAAAAGCACCGTACTCAAATGAGATTTCAAAACTACCACGTGAGCGACATCGTTCCAAGTAATCGAACTGGTTAATCCAGCAGTAATTTCCGGCATTAAATTAACTATCATGGTGATTTTCTCCTGCTAAAGGTGTTACCCTAAGTACAACCAGTGTCATGTCATCTTCGTTACGATTGCCGATGCCGATAAACTGGTGTACGCGATCGAACAAATAATCCAAAATTTCTTCAGACTGCTGATAATTTTGACAGGCCCACTGAAAAGCCGAGGTCAAGTTATCCTCATCAAACCGATCGCCCCTTTGATTAGAAGCATCGGTAAATCCGTCTGTGTAATAAATAATAGTATCTCCTGGCTGCAATTGCACTTGGGCTTCTTGGTAATGCGAATCAGCATCCAGGCCAATTAACATTCCCTCCAAAGTATCGAGCTGAACAATCGAATTAGTTGCAGCTTGCCACAGCAAAGGCGGGTGGTGAGCTGCATTGCTGTAAGACAAAACGCGAGTTTTCGGGTCATACTCCGAATAAAACAGAGTCACAAAACGGTGGGAATTTTCCAAATCCGCGTGCATAACCCTGTTTAAATGTTGCAAAATTCTCGACGGCGAGTGGCGGTTCAACACCTCCGCCCGCAGCATACCCCGTGTCATCGTCATCAACAGGCCAGCCGGTACTCCCTTGCCCATCACGTCGCCGATCACAATGCTCCAGCGGCCCTTGTCGATTTTGGACTTGAGATTTTTCATTAGGGAGGGGGGGTTTTCCCCCTCATTCTCCTTGCCAATCGGGTCATAGTCAGCGGGAATAAAATCATAATAATCTCCGCCGACTCTGCTAGCAGTTTGGCAGCGGGCGGCCACGTCAAGGCCGGGAATTTTCGGACAACTGCGGGGTTGCAGCCGCAATTGAATTTCCGCCCCGATTTCTAACTCTCTGTCTAAGCGGTCTTTTTCCGCCAACTTAACAGTAAGTTCGTCTTTGCAAATAGCCACAGCGGTTTGATCCGCCACCAACCGAACTAATTTCTGTCTGCTGGGAGTCCAGAGATATTGCGGATCACTGCTAAAAACATAAAGCCGCCCGCGTTCCAAATTGTTGACTAAAATTGGCGCCCCAAACAAATGAACATCCGGGCCCAAATAACGACCGACTTGCAAGTCTAGACTAGAAGTTTGCCCAGAGGTTTCCGAAAACGATCCAGCAGTAGCGCCCGCACCTGCTGTAGCTTGCCTGGTGGCTATTTCCAGCGCTTTTCGCATATCTTGGCACTGCCGTCCTTCCTGACAATGCAACTGCTGGAACCTGACTTGACCGTTGGGTTTGAACAGCACTAAAGCTCCCCCGTCGGCGTCCGTAACGCGAGTCGCCACCAAAGGAACCAACTCCAAAAATTGGTTGAGATTGTTAAAACTTCGCAGGGCAAATCCCAGCGAACCCAACATATCTTGAACGTTGTGCTGATATCGGTGCAAACGCGCCACCAGTTCTTTGAGGGCAAATACTGGCGTCGCGTCGGTGGAATTGCGACCCGAAGGGCGGTCAGCAGGTTGAGGTGAGGGGCGAGGCAAAGGCACAGCAGTCATTTTAAATTTGTGATTTTCGATCTTAGACGGAGTTAATGATTGAGGACTTACGGGCCACTTGAACAGAAACCCGTTTTTTTTTCGAGCAAGTAGTTTGGTTTGATCGAGTAAGTTGGGCACTAGGACATTAGTATCAACTTAAGTCTAAAATTCTTCAGAAATCTCGTTTATAGCTGAGTCTAGATACCCCCCAAATCCACGCCGCTTGCTTTACTTGGGGGGGCCCAAGAGCGCAGCGGCTTCCCTTAAGAACGGGGACTTTAACCATTTGCTGTCGCCCTTCTTAAGGGGAGGGCCACGGGGATCGGGAAGACTGTGCAATCAGACAGCAGACTGATACTAAATTTGAGCTTAATTTGACACACTACTGGCGCTTTGAACCGAACCCAGAAAGAAAAGAGCGAAGGTATTGTTTGTAGGTATTTAGTTTTCACTCGCCACCCGTGGCGGCGCAAGTCCTGCGATGGTAGTTTGAGGTTAAGGATTTGAGAGTTTAAAGCTCTGTATCCGCCTCCAAAAATCGGGACGGCTACAGACGCCTCATCCATCTAAAATCTAAAATCTAAAATCTAAAATCGAGTAGGGCTTCCACAAATTCGTAACTAGAAAACGGGCGCAAGTCTTCGATGCTTTCCCCGACTCCAATAAAGCGGATTGGCAGACCAAGTTGCTGCACTACTGCTAGGGCAACACCACCTTTAGCAGAACCGTCGAGTTTTGTCAATACTACTCCGCTTAATTTTGCCGATTCTGCGAACACTTCTGCCTGTCGCAAACCATTTTGACCCAGTGTGGCATCCAAGACCAGTAGAGATTCTACGGTAGCGCCTGGGGCTTTTTTATCTACAATGCGACGGATTTTACTTAATTCGTCCATCAGATTTTTTTTGTTTTGCAGGCGGCCTGCGGTGTCTACGATCAGCAGTTCTGTGCCTCGGGCGCTAGCGGCGGCGATCGCATCAAACACGACAGCAGCCGGATCGGTATTTTTCCCTGGGTTGGCAATAATTTCGACCCCACTGCGGGAACCCCAAACTTTCACCTGTTCGACGGCGGCGGCGCGGAAAGTGTCGGCAGCAGCAATCAGGGTTTTGTAACCGGATTTTTGGGCAATATGGGCTAGTTTGCCGATCGTCGTAGTTTTGCCCGCACCGTTGACTCCTACAATTAACCAGATGTTGAATGTCTCTTTTTCCGGGGCAAATGTCAGGCTGTAGGCGGGATTGCCGGCGGCGGTTTCGGCACAGGGAGCGTCTAGAATGTCGCGCAGGATGGTTTTCAGGTAAGCCAGAGCCTGTTCTGGCGGCAGCACTTCTTGTGTGAGTCTTTCTTGGAGGCGACTGATAATGATGTCGGTGGCTGCGACTCCGACATCGGCTTGCAGGAGCAAAGTCTCAATTTCGGCTACCGCGTCTTGATTGAGCGGCCCTTGACCAACGATCGCCTTTAGTCGATTAATTAAGCTGCGACGAGTTCTTTCTAAGCCTTTCCGCAGTTTTTGCAGCCAAGTGATTTCTTCAACGGATACTTGGTCTGGGCGGCGACCTTGACTGGCTAAGATTTCTGAGGACCACAGGAAGCCTTCGTCAAAGGCGAAACCGGGAATTTCTTCGATAATTGCCGCTCTCTCGGCGGCGGCTGCAATTACTTCTGGTTCTTCAATTGCGGTTTCTTTGAGGCGTTCGATGCGATCCATGCGATCGGCCTGAGCTCTGGCCCAAAACGGCAGGGCTTCCGCTGCTTCGCCGTCGGATGCCAGTGATTCGGTTTCTACAACCTCAGTTGCAGGTTCGGCAATTTCTATATTTTCTGCTGTAACTTCTAATTGTTGAGCTATAGGTGCAGTGTCGATCGCCCCGGCTGTGGGTTGCAGAGTTTCTGGAATTTCTGCTGGGTTGGCTGCATCGAGTTCTGAAACCTCGGTTGCTTCAACTGTTGCTGGTGCTGCAACTTCTGGAACTTCTGCAACAGTTGGTGCTGTGGATGCGGGTTCAAGTTCGATCGGCTCGGTAGCTTCAATAGTCGCCGGTTCTGCAACTTCTGCAACTGTCGCGATTTCTGCTTCGGCTGCTGGAACATCGGGCGCTGCTGTCTCGGAAACTTCTGTTTCGGGTTTTTGCTGTTTTTGAATATTTTTGTAAGCAGCTTTTGCCCAATTGAGATAATCTTCGGCTACAGCAGGAGAACCTTGCTCTGTTGTATCTGTTTGAGGCTCAACCGGTGCGGATTTTGCCGACTCATCTTGCGGCTGTTCGGGGGTTGCCTCTGTTTCAGAAGATTTGCTTTCGCTGTACTGGCGACGAAACCAATTAAATACCATAGGAAATTGGGAATATAGTTATTAGTCCTTAGTTTAGAGCGGATTGCGGATTGCGGATTGCGGATTGCTAATGACTCTGGGTACGGTTCGCGCCCCGGCCTGCACCCTCCGGGTAAGGTGTCCACCAAGCACCCGGAGGACTGATGACTAAGGGCTACGGACTAACAACTTCTGCGTTGATTTTATCGACTACTCGGCGGAGGACTCCGTTGATGAAGCGATGTCCTTCGTCGCCGCTGTAGCGTTTTGCGAGTTGGACGGCTTCGTTGACGCTGACTTGTTCGGGTAAGCCGAGATATAGCATTTCGGCGATCGCGATTCTCATGATATCTCGATCAATCCGGGCCAACCGTTCTATTTGCCAGTCTACGAGGGCTTCTGAGAGCAATTCGTCAATTTGAGGGCGGTTGGCGCTGACTT
This sequence comes from Microcoleus sp. LAD1_D5, assembly GCF_036702115.1. NCBI lineage: Bacteria > Bacillati > Cyanobacteriota > Cyanophyceae > Oscillatoriales > Microcoleaceae > Microcoleus > Microcoleus sp. LAD1_D5. Next base: position 78,469 of record NZ_JAUBSA010000008.1, read on the forward strand.
TCGTCAGGATTTGCAAAGCATAGGTGCGGACATCTTGCTGGTTGGCTAGCTGGATCAGTTCTGGAAACTCCATTGCTGAACCGAGACGGTTGATGGCGGTTTGGGTGAGTTCGACTGCTTCCCGCACCATTGCTCTAGCACTTTGTATATCGGCAGCGCGGATTTCGCTCGCCAGCAGTTTGTCGCTACTCCGCTGCACTTCAGATGCTGCTGCTTCTAGGGATTCTTGAACTTCTGCTGTCAGGGTACGGATGGCGGCGAGGAGAACATCTTGCAGTTTCTTGGCTTCTAAGAGTTCTGGATTCGCCGGCAGTTGGCTGATGCCGAGGAGTGCGAGTTCGCGTGCTGTTTCGCGGGCTTTTTTCATAGTTTTTAGATAGGAATTGAGAATTTAGGAAGTTTTTCGATCGCGCGCGGACTTGAACTTGAGCAGAAAACTCGACTAAAAGCGGTACAAGACCAGCCGTCTGACTTGCCAGTGGCGGGTAGTTTACAGATACTTCGCTGTCAAACCCAAGATTTATGCTCGAAACCGGGTTTCTGAGTATAGCCTTTCTCGGTTTGGGCTGGTTTTGTCGAAATATTATCTGCTATGGGCAAAGTTTACACGGTCTTACGGGCCACTAAAGATGTCTTGGTTCAATCTTCTTCGACGGGGACAGCCTGGTATCTTGATTCGGATACTAAGGGTTCGAGTGTTTTACCCTTGGTGTTTTCCGGGGTTAGTGCAACTGAGTTGTTGGGGTTGACGATGCCGCCGGAGATGATGACTTTAAAGGCATCTTCGATCGACATTGACAAATTGACTAAATCTGCTTCCGGCACTATAGCGTACCATCCGGTGGTGGGGTTGGGAGTGGTGGGGATGAAAATGCCGATGGGGGTTTCGCCGGACAGGTGAGGCGGAATATCGTTACTCTCGATCGTACCGGTCACAAATGCTAAAGTCCAGATTCCCCGCCGGGGATATTCCACTAACACCACGCGGCGAAATTTATCGTTTGAGTTGAGGATGGTTCCCAGCAGTTGTTTGAGGGTTTTGTAAACCGAACCGGCTAGGGGAATTGCCTGCAACAGCCGTTCGCCAAAGTCTAGTAGCCACTTGCCAAAAATGTTGCGGGCCATTAAACCGATGACTAAAATGCTCAGCAGGGGTACAGCCAACCCTACTAACAGATTTAGCAGATTCACCAAAATCGGGTGGAGTCCGTCAAAAGGGTTGATCTGCTTGGGAATTTTGGTGAGAAAATTGATGACCCAACTGGCGACGGTAATTGTCAGCCAGATGGTGGTAGCTAAGGGTATCACTACCAGTAGACCTGCGATCAGGTCGTTTTTTAAGTCTTGTTTGATGCGTTGGAGCACGGCGGGTCAAATCTCCTCGTAACTGGTTGCCAATAACCTGAATAAACCTGAGACTAAAGCAACTGCACGGGCTTTACTGGAAGTCACCATAGACCATCGTCTTCAATTCTGCTAAACCCTACCCTTTCTGACGGGGAAGAGTTAAGGCTCGCCGGTGCTGTACCTCTATTTTAAAGAATTATTGCAAGTTGGCGCTTGATTTTAATATATGCGGGCTGTGCAGCAGCTCACCGTATTGTATATTTTAAGACACTTTGGCGCGGGATAAATCAATAAGCCGATCGCTCAGAGGCTGCCTGGGAGTCCAGGTGTAGCGAGTCCAGGGGAAATTTTCTGTGATTGGTGTAGGAATTTAATTGGTCGATCGAGCTTTCTCAGATTTTATGCTCGGTGGCACTTCGTTTTACCGAATTCACAGGAATCTCTGCAGGTTGAGTGCAGTGCCTATCCAAAAATAAATCTTTGGATAGATGCAGTATGACTTTTGTTAGTATATATATTTTTTTTGATGGTCTACAGCGCTCAACAAGGCAACAGTTGCCTACCATGCAAGTGTGGCATGTTAGGCAACTCCGGCAAAAAGTAAAGCAGACAGACCAGCAACTTTGACTTATTTTGACAGGATTAATCGATATTCAGGAAATAAGGGCAGAATTCACGCGAATTCGAGTTTGAGAGGAGCGGCAAAGCAATATAGAATTAACTCGGACATCACTACAAAAAAATAATCTGCCAAACGAGGTAGCAGTATTTAGTAGAAGCGAGATAAATTACTATATAGCTAGGTGTTTCTAGTCAGAAGCGCGAAACTATTTGTTCGACAGGGTATAGCTAAACTGCTGAACAGAAGCAAGATTCCAGCCGTGCTTATTCCTTGGAAGCAGACGAAAGTGAAGGAAAAACAAGCGTACTAACCAATCAATTCAGAGCGGTAATTTACCTCGTGGCAAGCAGCAATAGACTTGATTAGAAGTTAGGATTGAGATGTGAATGCTCCACTCAGGAAAACACTTAATTTTTACATTTTTTTAGGCGATTCAAACGCAAGACTTTTTTGGGATTCACTTAACCAGCCGCAGCCCGATCGAATTTGGTGTCCGATAATTAATATTTAAGTAAAAGGAATTTTTGTGAAAACGCTCAGTATCCTCTTAGTAGAAGACAGTCCCCTAGATGCCGAACTGATTGAGGCATATCTAATGGATGGCGGACTCCAATTTTCTCTGGTGTGTGTGGAAAATCGAGAAGACTTTGCCACGGCGCTGGAAAAACAACGTTTTGACATTATTTTGGCAGATTATATGCTGCCTTGTTTTAACGGGATAGCTGCACTGGAAATCGCCCACACTACTTGTCCGGGAGTGCCGTTTATTTTTGTTTCGGCTACTTTGGGCGAGGAAGTGGCGATCGAAACTTTGAAAAGTGGCGCTACTGATTATGTTCTCAAACGCCGTTTGATGCGCCTGGTGCCGTCGATTCAGCGGGCCCTGCGGGAAGTTCAAGAACGGAACGATCGCAAGCTTGCCGAAGCACAGCAGCAGGAAAGTGAAGCTCGATTTCGGATTATGGCAGATACCGCGCCGGTGATGATTTGGATGTCGGACACTGACCAACTTGGCGATTACTTTAACAAAGTTTGGCTGGAGTTTACCGGTAGAACTTTGGCGCAAGAAATGGGCACGGGTTGGATGGAAAACTTGCACCCAGATGACTTGCCAGAATGTCTGGATATTTACCAAAAAGCCTTCGATGCTGGCAGCGAGTACCGGATTGAATGCCGTCTGAGACGCTATGACGGGGAATACCGCTGGGTTTTGGGTACGGGCGTACCCCGGTACAGGCCCGATAGCACTTTTGCAGGTTACATCGGTTCTTACATCGATATTAGCGATCGAAAACTGGCAGAACAAGAACGCGCTGCCGCTTTGTCCCGCGAACAAGCAGCGAGGTTGGAAGCAGAAGAAACAGCTAAAGCGCTGCAATCGGCAAACGATCGAATTACTAACATTCTCGAAAGCATTACTGATGCTTTTATCGCGGTAGATTTAAATTGGAACTATACCTATGTCAACTACCAAGCTATTGAGCTGTTAGGTCGAGCAAAAGCAGAACTGATTGGAAAAAAAATTTGGGATATATTTCCCTGGGCGGTCGATTTACCGTTTTACGAAATGGCGGCCAAAGCATTAGCAGAAAAGGTAACGATCGAGTATGAAGAATTCGTACCGTTATGGAATAAGTGGTTGAAGATCCGTTTTTATCCTTCCGATTCGGGTTTGTCGGCTTACATCCAAGACGTTAGCGATCGCAAGCAAGCAGAAGCTGCACTCAAAGCTAGCGAAGAAAAGCTGAAAATGTTGGCAGAAGCTAACTTGATAGGAATTATCTTCGGGGATGTTAACGGCGGCATCATGGAGGCTAACGACGAATTTTTGCGGATGGTTGGCTACAGACGGGAACAGTTGCAGCGCGGGGAATTAAACTGCATTGACATTACGCCGCCGGAGTACCGGTCTCTCGACGAAAAGGGGATTGCAGAGGCACAAGCAACGGGAGTTTGCACTCCCTACGAAAAGGAATACCGGAGGCAAGACGGCAGCCGGATTCCGGTGCTGATCGGATATGTTTTGCTGGGGGAAAAGCGTCAAGAATTTGTGGCTTTTATTCTCGATTTGACGGTTGGCAAGGAGTTGGAAAGAGAACTACACGATCGAGCCCAGGAATTGGCGCGGGCGAACCGGATTAAAGACGAGTTTCTGGGAACTTTGTCCCACGAATTGCGGACGCCGCTGAATGCGATGCTGGGATGGGCGCAACTGCTGCGAAACCGCAAGTTTGACGAAAAAACGACTGTTCGGGCTCTGGAAACGATCGACCGCAATACACGATCGCTGGCAACTCTGATCGAGGATTTGTTGGACGTGTCGCAGATTATTACCGGGAAACTGTCGCTGAATTTGCGGTGGGTGGATGTGATTTCGACTGTTGAGGCTGCGATAAAGACTCTCGTACCCGCGATTGGGGCAAAAAATATTGAAGTGGTGACGGATTTCGACCCAACTGTGGGGCGGATTTTTGCCGATTCTGGTCGCTTGCAGCAGGTAGCCTGGAATTTGCTGTCGAATGCGATTAAGTTTACTCCCGATGGCGGACAGGTAAAGGTGGAGGTGCGAAAGATGGAGAGGACTTTGGCCCATGAGGAATCCGCTTGCTGTAAAAATTTGTCGCCCGCTAGTGTGGAAATTGAGGTTAGCGACACGGGACAAGGGATTTCAGAAGAGTTTTTGCCGCACGTTTTCGAGCGGTTCAGCCAAGCTGACAGCTCTATAAGGCGATCGTACAACGGATTGGGTTTGGGTCTGGCCCTAGTGCGGCATTTTGTGGAAATGCACGGGGGGACTGTGCAAGCGGAATCGGCCGGGAAGGGAAAAGGAGCGAGGTTTTTAGTGAGATTGCCAATTCAACAGCATCATTGCGACGGCGGATTTTCTGTTGCCGCACTCGGGGAGTTTGCGATTCCTCAAAGCAAGGCGCGAGTCCCTGTAAAGGAGTCTTTTGTCAGCAGCAATCTTTCTGGAGTGCGGGTATTGGTGGTAGATATCGACGCGGATTCCCTCGATTTTGCCTGTACCGTGCTCGAAGATTGCGGGGCCGAGGTGGAGACTGCTAGCTCTGGAATGGGTGCCTTGGAGGCGATTGAAAGGCTGAATCCAGATGTGTTGGCGATCGATATTGAGATGCAGGCCCCTGATGGAGAGGCTTTGCTGCGGCAAGTGCGATCGCGGATGGTGGACAGGGAAATTCCGGCGTTGGCGTTCACGGCGGTTGGTAGGGTAGATGAACGGGTACGGGCGCTGCAACAAGGTTTTCAAATTTACGTGCCCAAGCCGATCGAGCCTGCTGAGTTGGTAGCGGTGGTGGCAAGTTTGGTGGCGCGATCGAACGATTTTAGATTTTAGATTTTAGATTTAATGCGTTTGCAAACTTGAAGGACAGATGTCCTAACTACAAACTAATTTTCTTGCATTCGAGCGATCGTAGCATCCGGTAAGAGTTTCCCAAAAGAATGCAACTGTTGATAAGTTCCAAACCCCGATAATCCTCAGTAGTTCCACTTCTTCGATTCTTTAATCTAAAATCTTTAATCTAAAATCTAAAATTGTATGAGGTGCAGGGACGATCGCCTTTAACAGTATATCCTCAAATATCAAGTTCAGAAAATCTGTTGTTCATTAGGTCTGAGTTTTAATTACAATTAAACCTAATTTGTCAAGCCCCAAAAGTTATAAATTTAATTTAAGTCAAAGTTTGTAGCTTTCGATCACAGGTGCAGGGAAGATAGCCCTTAACAGTATATCCTCAAATATCAAGTTCAGCAAATCGGTGCTTCACTTGAAAAATACCGTGCCGCGGTCAATGCTTATAGCACTCCTCTATTTCCCGCCCAGCAAGGATTTTGTGTCGCTCTTTGATTTTTCCAGGCGGCCAGGTTCCAACTATCAACGACTAGATACCAATTGCACCCGGCCGGCATCCATTTCATCCATTAATAACTCTAAAGCCTCATAATCAATATCCGATATGTACCCCAAACGGGTGAGCTCGTAGTTGATTTCGTTTTCAATGTCAGGCGTTAACTGCTTAATGTAGAGGGCTTTTTCTACAAGATGACGAATAGCATAGGTTGCTTGCATAGTAGCTCGGAGAACGTCCGTACAATTTAATTATTATCTGAACAGTCGATCGCGCGCGTGATCTAAATCAGAACTAACAAGTGATTTCAATTACATTATTCAGTTTTATCTAACAGCCAGGGGATAGTCGATCTCAATTTTTAGAATTCTCAAGACTCAACCTGCTGGCATAAATAAAAAATAGTATAGTACCTTACGTTTCCTACCCAAATCTTACGCAAAATTTCATAAAAAAGAGTCAATAAATAAAGATTCAGTAAAACTACTGAAAAAACTGGTCGATTTCCCTCAAAGCAAGTTAGCCTCAGAGTTATCAAGTAGGTTTAGGCTTACACCTGTCCAGCACAGTAGTTGAAAATACGTAGCAACCATAGGTTTGACATATGCAGACACTTCTTGCCCATAAACCAATTACGGTGATTCGACCCCTAGACCACCTGAATGCAGCCACCTCCGGAGAATTCGGACGGCAACTAATTACAGCAATTGCAGCCCCCGGAGTGGTAGCGGTACTCGTAGATTTGGGCGCAGTAAAATTTATTGACAGTGCCGGTTTGATGGCATTGGTTTCGGGCCTTAAGCAGGCGAAAAAAATGGGGCGCAGGTTTAGTATTTGCTCGCTATCCCCCGGAATTGCGATGATTCTGGAACTCAGCCAACTCGATCGAGTGTTTGAGATATTTGAAAATGTCGATAGCTTTGAAGCCGAAAACTCCTGCGTAAACCAGCACTGGTAGAGGTGCCTCCTCGGCGAAAACAAGCAACAAAACCCAGTAAATTCGGTTAAATGCCCGAAAAGACAGAGGACTGTCGTTGGCGTGTTGGCAGATTTTAAGGTAGGCTGCTTAAGAGTCGCAAATATGAGAGCGAGTCGAGCCGTGGCAGTAAAAGTCGAAGAATTACTTACAGCAGACATTAATCAGCCTGCTCGTTATCTGGGAAACGAATTGGGGGCTGCACACAAGCCTTGGGACGCGGCTTCTGTGCGCTGGGTGCTCACTTACCCAGAAGTGTATGAAGTTGGTGCTTCCAATCTGGGACACATCATCCTTTACAACATTTTGAACGCAGGGCCGAGACAGTTGTGCGATCGAGCTTATTTGCCCGCACCAGACTTGGCAGCAAAACTGCGATCGACCAAAACTCCCCTGTTTGCAGTAGAATCAAGGCGATCACTCACAGAATTTGATATTCTAGGCTTCAGCCTCAGCTACGAACTCGGAGCCACAAACATTCTGGAAATGCTGGATTTAGCCGGCATTCCCCTAACTTGGCAAGAAAGAGCGACCAATCGCCAAAACGGTCAAATGCCACTGATTTTTGCTGGCGGGCAAACAGCAACTTCCAATCCCGAACCCTACGCTGACTTTTTTGACTTCATCGCTTTGGGAGATGGAGAAGAATTGCTCCCAGAAATTGGCTTGATTTTGGCAGAAGGCAAAACAAATAATTTGAGCCGAGAAGCATTGCTGCTGGATTTAGCGCAAATTCCCGGTGTCTACGTCCCGCAATTCTACGATATGGCGGCCGACGGTTCTGTTCATCCCAACCGCCCGCAAGTTCCAGAACGAATTCTGCGCCGCGTGGCAACTCCGATACCAGCTTATTCGATCGGCCTGGTTCCCTACGTCCAGACAGTACACGACAGACTGACAGTAGAAATCCGCCGGGGATGCACCCGCGGCTGTCGCTTCTGTCAGCCGGGAATGCTGACTCGCCCCGCGCGCGATGTCGAACCACAGCAAGTCGTAGAGGCGATGGAACAGGGAATGCAAGCCACCGGGCACAGCGAGTTTTCCCTGCTTTCCCTCAGTTGTTCCGATTATCTGGCACTCCCCGCAGTCGGGATGGAAATCAAAAATCGCCTGAAAGATAAAAATATTTCTCTGTCTCTACCCAGTCAGCGGGTTGACAGATTTGACGATAATATTGCCGACATTCTCGGCGGTACGCGACAAGGTGGTTTGACTTTTGCGCCGGAAGCTGGTACTCAGCGGATGCGGGACATCGTTAACAAAGGTTTGACAAACGAAGAATTGCTTCGGGGTGTCAAAACTGCAGTTGATCGGGGCTGGGATAAAATCAAGCTGTATTTTATGATCGGTTTGCCTGGGGAAACAGATTTTGATGTTCTGGGCATCGCCGAAACAGTCCGCTGGCTGCACCGGGAATGCAGGCTCGATGGCCGACGGGGACTGAATTTTAACTTGACAATTTCTAATTTTACGCCTAAGCCTCACACTCCTTTTCAGTGGCACTCGGTTTCTACTGCTGAGTTTTCCCGCAAGCAAAAACTTCTGAAGGGAGAATTTCGGGGAATGCGGGGCGTCAAAGTCAATTACACTGATGTGCGGATTTCGGCAATGGAGGATTTTGTCGGACGGGGCGATCGACGTTTGGCTGCTGTAGTCCGCCGCGCTTGGGAACTTGGCGCGGGTATGGATGCGTGGTGGGAAAGCTTGGATCAGGCTTACAAAGCTTGGACTCAGGCGATCGATGAATCGGGCCTTACCTGGAAATACCGCCAAGTCGAAAGCGGCGAGTGGAATCTTTTTGACAAGGAAGAAGGAAGAAGGAAGAAGGAAGAAAGAAGTTCGGCAACGGATTCTGTAACGGATGTAACGGATGTAACGGATGTCAGTCCGATGTCCGTCGGAAGAAGGGAGAAGGAAGAAGGAAGAAGGAAGAAGGAAGAAGGAAGAGAAATCAAGGAAGATTTTCCCAATTCTCCGGATCTCCCCCTCTCCCCCTCCCCCACTCTCCCTCTCTCTCTCGATCAAGCCCTGCCTTGGGATCACTTAGATACGGGTATCGACAAAAACTGGCTGAAAATTGACTTGCAAAAGGCTTTAGAAGCAGCGACGGTTCCCGACTGTTCCTTTGAAGGCTGTTCGCGCTGCGGGGTGTGTGGCACCGATTTCGGACACAATGTGGTTGTGGATGCGCTGCCAATTCCAGAGTTTGCTGGGGAGTTCGTGCCGAATACGGAGCGGAAACAGCGTTTGCGGGTTTGGTTCGGGAAGGTGGGCGATATGGCTTTGGTTGGTCATTTGGATTTGATCCGATTGTTCGATCGAGTAGTCCGCAGAGCCGATTTGCCGATTTCGTTTACCGGCGGGTTTCACCCGAACCCTCGGATTTCTCTGGCAAATGCTCTACCTCTGGGCGTTACCAGCACTGGGGAAATTGCCGACTTTGAGCTCACTGAGTCGATCGATATTGAGAGTTTTCGGGAAAAGTTGGTGGCTAAGCTGCCGGAAAATATTCCGATTTACAAGGTTGAGTCGATCGATCTCAAGGCTCCTTCTGCCAGTCAGTTGTTAGAAGCAGCGGAGTACGTGGTTACTGTAGCTGTAGGGGGTTCGTTGACAGAAAATGGCGAATTAGACCATGAAAATTCTGCTCCTGTCTCCCTGGCTCCTCATGCCAACTGGGAAGCTTGGGTCAAGACGATCGTCGAAACCGAGGCTTTTTGGCGGGTGCATACTACTAAGTCGGGAAAGACTCAGGATGTCAATTTGCGCGATCGACTGCACAAACTAGAACTTGTAGAGCAGAAACCCGACAGCAGCACCTCTGCTAGGAGTGCTACATCCGAAGGTAGAGCCGTCTTGCGCTTTACGGGCAGTTGTCGCAGCGACGGTAACTTGCTCAAGCCAGAACATATTGTGTTCATGCTCGAACAAGTCAGCCAGCAGGAAATTCAGCTTCTACAGGTAGAGCGTAGTCAGCTAATCCTGGGTTATGGTTAAAATAGGGAAGCCGTGGTGGAATATTTCACCTTCGGCTCTCGATCGGGATGTGTCGTTTCACGCTATAATCGCTTGTTATGGAAGCCGCGGTGGCTCGAGCGCTTTAGTCGCTCGCCGCCCTCGTCAACCAGCAACGCGGGCTGGGTGCAAATTGCTTCTGTTCAAGACTTCAAGCCTTTTTGTTGTACATTCACGGGCTAAATCTAGCGCCAAACCTGCAGGAGCGGGGTCTGAACCAAATTTAGCGATTAATTTCGATCGATCGACTGGTTGTCGGTGGTCGGCTTATTCAAAAATCTCACGGTTCAAACCGCAGAGCGGGTATTCAACAATAGATGTTTTTGGCGGGTCAAAAAATGGAGATAAGCCCCCGACTTAAGTCGTGAAGAACCAAAAATTTTAGATTTTAGATTAAAGTTCCAGCTCCCAGATTCATCTATGGAGTAAATCTAAAATCTAAAACCTAAAATCTAAAATCGACTGACCCGTCAAAAAACGGAGATAAGCCCCCGACTTAATTCGTGGAGAACCAAAAATTTTAGATTTTAGACTTTAGTTCAATCTCCCAGATTCATCTGTGGAGTAAATCTAAAATCTAAAATTTAAAATCTAAAATTGACTGACCCGTCAAAAAACGGAGATAAGCCCCCGACTTAATTCGTGGAGAACCAAAATTTTAGATTTTAGACTTTAGTTCAATCTCTAAGATTTATCTGTGGAGTAAATCTAAAATCTAAAATCTAAAATCTAAAATCGACTGACAAGGTTTTAGGGTTGGCAGGGGCGGAGGTTGCAGTCGAATGCCAAACTGGGGTGTGTTGAGTGCGATCGCGCAAGAATTCAACAAAAGTCTAGGCGCTTTCACTCCTACCTACTTTCGCTCAAAACCAGCCCTCAACCACCACGCAAGCGGAGTTATCAGTTCGTAGTGTTAAGTTGTGTGTTAAGAAATTGGTACGGTGTCAATGAATTTATTCGCGCTCGTTCAAAGGAAGAGTTGTAAGTGTTGAATTTTGAGTATTGATTTGGCAATTCTCAACTCAAATCTCAATACGGCTAACTCGATAAAAGCCTCCTTATTTCTATCTCTCAGATTTATCTGCTGAGCATAACTCATAACTCTGTACGGGCGGGTTTAACTACTTTATCTGTAACAGTTAACAGTGAACAGCCAACAGTTAACAGTGAACGGTCAACAGTTAACTTTTCTTCCACCCTGCACCAACTCACAGCTAATAACTCTTCAAGCTACTACTAATTACAGTCTAAGTCAGAGGCACTATGAGTGCGTAAGTGTCTCTAACTTGCTGCCAGTTTTTTGAGGAAATTGAATGACAAAGCAGATAGTTATAGCAGAGCAGCATCGCATTGCTGCCGTCTTTTCAGAAGATCAAATCCAAGAACTTGTGGTAGCCACAGGCAGCCACCAAGTCAGTGACATTTACTTGGGAATTGTTGAAAATGTACTCCCTGGGATAGATGCGGCCTTCGTCAATATTGGCGATCCAGAACGTAACGGGTTTATGCACGTCACAGACCTCGGCCCGCTGCGCCTTAAACGCTCGGCAGGAGCAATTACAGAACTCCTGACCCCCCAGCAGAAAGTGGTGGTACAGGTAATGAAAGAACCGACGGGCAGCAAAGGCCCCCGGCTGACAGGCAACATTACCCTGCCGGGCCGCTATTTGGTACTGATGCCCTACGGCAGGGGAGTCAATCTCTCGCGGCGGATCAAGTCCGAAGCCGAGCGCAACCGCCTCAGAGCCCTGGCTATTTTGGTGAAACCGGCCGGGATGGGGCTGCTGGTACGCACTGAAGCTGAAGGGATGACCGAAGAAGCGATCATGGAAGATTTGGAAGTCCTCCAAAAACAGTGGGAAGCCGTTCAACTTGAAGGCGGTACTTCGCGGGCGCCAGCACTGCTCAACCGGGATGACGATTTTATCCAGCGGGTGCTGCGAGATATGTTCAGCGGTGACGTGAATCGGATTGTGGTGGACTCGCAAAATGGAATTAAGCGGGTGAAGCAGCAGTTGATGAGCTGGAACGGCGGTAAACTTCCTGCGGGAGTTTTGATCGACCACCACCGAGAGCGCGCCTCGATTTTAGAATTTTTCCGGGTAAACGCTGCGATTCGAGAAGCCCTCAGACCGAGGGTGGATTTGCCTTCGGGCGGTTATGTGATTATCGAGCCGACTGAGGCGCTGACGGTGATCGATGTCAACTCTGGCTCGTTTACTCGATCGGCCACGGCTCGGGAAACGGTACTCTGGACAAATTGCGAAGCAGCAACGGAAATTGCTAGACAACTGCGGTTACGCAATATTGCCGGGGTGATTATTGTTGACTTTATCGACATGGAATCCCGCCGCGATCAGTTGCAGGTGCTGGAACATTTCAATAAAGCTCTCAAAGCTGACAAAGCTCGGCCGCAAATCGCTCAACTGTCGGAATTGGGACTGGTAGAACTCACTCGCAAGCGCCAAGGTCAAAATATTTACGAGTTGTTTGGCCACAGTTGCCCTACTTGCAGCGGGCTGGGTCATCTGGTGCAACTCCCCGGAGAAGAAGACTTCGCCGCAGCGGTGCGGGAATCGGGCGATCGCACTGTTGCTACGTCGAACCGCGTTTTGTTGAATTTGCCCGAAGGATTGGAACGCCGCAGCTTGACGCCTGTGGCGGCTGCAACTCCTGCCCCGGTGCGGGAAGAACGCCCCCCCGAACCGGCTCGGGCTGCTTGGGAACCTCCGAGCGAAAGTTTGGATTTTGAGACGGGCAGCAATGCCTCGCCTTTGGACTTGCTCAACCATCCCAGCTATCAGGATTTGGGGAACGGAACCAGACGGCGCCGCCGCCGCCGGATTGGCGAAGAGCCTTTTGCCCTCCCGGTGGAGGAGGAACCGGTACGCAGCAAGTTGCGGCTGCCGAATACTTCGAGCGCGCCTGTAGCGGATACGCGCTCTGAGTATCTGGCACCCCCCGGCATCCGGGCGGCTTCGGAGGGCTTCGGGCTGGTGAATATGGCGACTGTTGGCAGGCGCGAGGATTTCGATCGGGTGCGTCCGGCTAAGTCTGAGTTGATGAAGCCGATGGTGGAGCCTCCGGAGGTGATTTCGGTGGAAATGACGGCGGAGGAGCAGGATGTTTATGCTCTGATGGGGGTTTCTCCTTTGGTGCTTACTGATCGCAGCGTGAAAAATCCTAAGAATGCGATCGTTTCGGTGACTCTCCCCGGAGTGGCCCCGAACAAGCCGCCTTTCGAGCAGCTCGAATTTGAGTTTGAAGCGACGACGCCTGCACAGAATGTTGAGGAACGAGATTATTATCCAGAAATGTCGGTAGTTGAGCCTGTATTTTCTGAGGATGATGATGATCAGGATGATGATGAGGCCCAAATTTATGCCGAGAGTTTGATCGACGAAACTGATGATTTTGATCAGATTGAGGAACCCAACGATGTGATGGACGAATCCTATGAACTGATCGAACTCAATGAGCCGATCGAACTCAATGAGCCGATCGAATCCCATGAGCCGATCGAACTCAATGAGCCGATCGAATCCCATGAGCCGATCGAATCAAGCGAACCCGAGGAGCCTGCTATCAACCGCCGCCGGCGCCGCCGCTCATCTGCCCTTTTGGATGAATAGTTATGAAAGAAGAGGGAAGAGAGAAGAGCGAAGAAAGAAGAAGGAAGAAGGAAGAAGTAGAAATTTTTACTCTCTTCCCATCTTTCCATCTTCCCCTTTCCTCCTCTCCCTCGAACGCTCTGGTAATTGCGGGTGTGGATGAAGTTGGACGAGGCGCTTTGTTCGGGCCGGTGGTGGCTGCAGCCTGCATTTTGCCCGACGAAGTTCTCGATGAATTAGCAAGTTGCGGGGTGCGCGACAGCAAGCAGTTGAGTGCCACAGCCCGGAGTCGGTTAGCTGTGAAAATCCGGGCTGTGGCGGTTGACTGTCAAATTGGTGTGGCTTCGGTGCGGGAGATCGATCGCCTCAATATTTTGCAGGCTTCTTTGTTGGCGATGAAACGGGCAATTTTGAAGTTGAAGGTGACACCGGATTTGTGTTTGGTTGACGGGAATCAAAGAATTCCCAATTTGGCGATCAAGCAAGAGACGATGATTAAGGGTGATGCGCGATCGATTCAGATTGCTGCTGCTAGTATTGTGGCGAAAGTTTGGCGCGATGAATTAATAGTAAGTTTGGCTGTTAAGTATCCTGAATATGACTTGACAAATAACAAAGGATACGGTACGGCTAAACATAAATTGGCTTTGGAACGCTGCGGTGTATCTGTCTTTCACCGACAATCTTTTAGTCCTTGTCAAAAATAGTTAATTGTATCTCACATCTTGCACCATTCTCAACTAGCCCTTGCATTTTCTCCCAAAATGTAAAAGAAAGGGCGTAGAAACCATCAGGTAGGTCAATGTTAACCATTTTTAAACAGTAAGTGCCAGTATTATTAGTCGCTTTCTCAATCATTACCAATGGTCAGTGCGGGCAGTAATTCGAGTTGTGATAAAGGCCAGGGTTTCAGCAATACAGAACATAAGCAAAACTTCTCTATGTATGGCTCCATACCCACGGCACCTTACCGCTTTAGTCAGAGCGAGTTTTATGAGGACTTTAGTCCTCACTAGAAACCGCGACTCGTGATTCCGATGCGATCGCCCCGATCGCACTTTAGGATTGTTTGATCGGTTGTTCGATCGGCAATTCTATGATAAACTCCGCTCCGTGGCCGAGTGCAGATACGCAGCTCAGTTTGCCACCGTGTTCTTGGACAACTTTGTAGGAAATGGAGAGGCCTAAACCGGTGCCTTTGTCGGCGGGTTTGGTGGTAAAAAAAGCCTCGAATAACTGCTGGGAAACTTCTTCTGGCATACCTGGCCCGTTGTCAGAAATCCTAATTACAGCATTGGAGTTTTGGACTTCTGTCCTAATTTTAATCTTGCTGCGGTTAGCTTTGACTTCGGCAACTGAACGCCCTTCGTTGTATTCCTCGATCGCGTCGATCGCATTTCCGATCAAATTCATAAATACCTGATTGACTTTCCCGGCATAACACTCAACCAAAGGCAAATTTCCATAGTCCTTAATTACCGCAATTTCGGGATAGTTACCTCTGGCTTTCAAACGGCTTTGCAGAATCAGCAACGTTCCTTCAATCCCTTCGTGTAGGTTAACTTTGCTCATTTGAGAATCGTCTTTGCGGGAGAAATTTCTGAGAGATCGCACGATTTCCCGAATGCGATCGGCCCCTACTTGCATCGAAGACATCGCTTTCGGCAAATCTTCTAGCAGAAACTCTAATTCGATATCCTTAATTTGATTTTGAATTGCTGCCGGCGGCTGCGGGCAGTGCTGCTGGTACATATCGAGCAAATTCAGCAAATCTTCCGTGTAGTGGCCGACGTGAACGAGATTGCCGCAGACGCTGCTAACAGGATTGTTAATTTCGTGAGCAACACCGGCTACCATTTGACCGAGAGTAGACATTTTTTCAGTATGAATTAATAAGGCTTGAGTTTGCTGCAACTCGTGCAAAGTATTTTCAAGCTGAAGTTTTTGTTGGGTTAACTCTGTTTGCGATCGCCGCAAAGCTTCTTCACTGCGTTTCTGCTCAGAAATATCAGTAATTAACCCTTCCAAAGCTAGCAATTCTCCAGAGTCGGAAAACACTCCCAAACCTTGCTCCCAAACCCATTTTAATTCGCCATTTTTAGAAGTAATTCGGTAATTTAGCTGATAGGGTCGATTTTCTTGCAAGGCAACTTGCACGGCATTCCACAAATTATCGCGATCGTCCGGGTGAGTCAATTCCGATATAGAAATTTGCCGAGTGCCGATAAATTCTTCAGGAGAATAGCCGGCTAACTGATAGCAACCTTCGCTGACAAACTCCATACTGCGATCAGCATCGTTGCGAAAACGGTAGGCCATTCCCGGCAAATTGCTCATCAGCGTCGCCAAGGCCCGCTGGCTTTCCCGTAGGGCTTCTTCGGCGTGTTTGCGATCGGTAATATCCGTCATCACCGCCAGCATACAGAGTTCGCCGTCCAAATTAATCAATTCCGCTGACAGCAAACACACCACCACCGATCCCGACTTCATCCGAAACTCGCACTCTTGATTGCGAACAACACCTTGTTCGTGCAAACTTCGCCTAAAATTAACTCGGTCTTCAGGCCTTACCCAAATATTTAACCCCGGTACTGTATTCCAGGTCGTTTCTTCTAAATCGTAACCCGTCATCAACAGAAAACTATCATTAACTTCAATAAAACGACCCTCAGCAAAAGTAGTAATAATCATCGGATCCGGACTTGAGCGAAAAGCCTTAGAAAACTTTTCTTCCGACAATCTCAACTTTTTAATGGCCTCTTCCAACTGACTTGTCCGCTCTTTAACCCGGCATTCCAATACCTCGTTAGCCTGCTTCAGGGCCTCCTCAGCCTGCACCCGCTCAGTGATATCGCGCACCACGCCTTGCAGCCCCATTTTGCCGCCAATATCCATAGAAGTTAGCAGCACTTCTGCCGGAAACTCAGAACCATCTAAACGGCAGTGTCGCCAGTCAAAACGGCAATTTCCCAATCGCAGAGCCGTATTAATTCGCTCTTGAGAAAGACTCATAGAATCTTGTCCGTCCGCTTGCAACGGCGGGCTGAATTCCGAAGGATGCTTGCCGCAAAACTCCGATTCAGTGCTGCATCCAAATAATTTTAAAGTAGCCGGATTGCAATCCAAACACCCCTCTTCGTCTAGCAGCATTACCGCATCTGTCGTCGATTCGTACAAACTGCGAAACTTTTTTTCAGAGGCCTGCAAAGAAGCAATCAACTGCATTTTTTCTTCTGCCGCTTGCTTTTGCTTGGTAATGTCCTGCATTACTTGAGAAAATCCCTGCAACTTTCCCCTTTCATCGCGCAAAGGAGTAACAATAATATTCGCCCAAAATCGCGATCCGTCTTTGCGAAGCCGCCAGCCTTCATTTTCGTATCTACCTTCTGCCACCGCCTGGAGTAATTTTTCTTGGGGCTTGCCGATTTCAATATCTTCTTTCGTGAAAAAACACTCTGAATTATTTCCGACTATTTCATGAGCTCTGTATCCAAAAATGCGTTCTGCACCAGAATTCCAGCTAGCTACATACCCATCCGTATCTAACATAAATATAGCGTAATCCTTAACGCCTTCAATTATTAAGCGTAAGCGTTCTTCGCTTTCTCGAAGTCCCGATTCTGCTTGCTTACGCTGGGTGATATCTTCTACAAAACCTTCGTAGTAGAGCAATTTCCCCGCCTCATCGCAGACAGCCCGTGCATTTTCAGCGATCCAAATTATTGTTCCGTCTCGGCGATAAATCTGCGACTCAAAATCCGACACCACGCCCTGTTCTTGCAAAGCATAAACAAACTGATCGCGCCGATCGGGATTGACGTAAAGCTGATCGCTGATATCAGTCAGACAGCCCATCAATTCTTCGGCGGAATTATATCCGTAGATGCGAGCCAAAGCTGGGTTAGCGCTGATGTAGCGACCGGATTGGGTTGTTTGAAAAATACCCGACACAGCATTTTCAAACATACTATAATATTTTGCTTCCATTTGGTGCAGTGCCTCCGCGACATTCAGGCATTCTATCGCTTTATTTCCTAATTTTTGATTTCCCACTTGTGAATACCCTGCCCTTGTGTGTGAGTTGAATATTTTGGTCTGCCGCCTGTTAAATTTGAGCGGTTAGTTAGGCTGAAAGATGGGGTGTCGCAGCCGGATACGAGTGTGTTTATTCATCTGTTCTAATGGGGTGTTAGTGGTTAGTAGTTGCTGCTGAAAGTTTAGTTTATCCGGTATTTATTTGAGGCTTGACTGGCTGTTACGATCGCATTGGCATATCGATCGGCCTGCGGTGCAGGTGTTAGAGCAAAACCTGCTCCTTGAAATCTCCCTGAATATATTAGCAGTTGAATACCCTGAAATAAGTTAGTAGCAAGGATGTTGTTACAATAAAAGGCAGCGACTTCTACAACCGCAAAAGCCTATTTTTAGGATTTGGGTGAGAGTACGATCGACTATTACGCGAGGCAACAAACCCGCCTGCAAGAGCTAAAAGCTCGCTCTCCTTGCTGTCAGTCGATTTTAGATTTTAGATTTTAGATTAAAGTTGACTCCACAGATGAATCTGCGACTCTCCTAATGTCTAAAATTTTTGCTTTCCACAACTCCTGTCGGAAACTTTTATCGGTCTTTGGGTGCTCTGAGTTACTGTTAAGTATTATTGCTGATAGATAATACAGCAGACTTCTGGCAGTTGTACGATTTGGGGTTTCTATGTAAAGTTGGCACAACAATAGGGTAATTGTTGTATCAAAAAATTCATATTCTGCTGCTGCGGGCAGAAAAATTCTGTAGCGGTGCTGGCATTTGGGCAAAAATCTGGATCCGGGCGTGCAAAATTTGGTCGGCAAGTCTGGTAAAATCCCGATCGATTCTCGGTTTGGCCGCAAAGCTCGATCAAGCTAAATTTGACTAGAACGAACTAATAAATGACAGATTCTCCTCTCCTAGCAACGCCAGAGTTATCCCCTCCTTCAACCCAGACGGCGGATTCTCCTGTGTGGTCAGCCCTCCTGCAACAACTATTAGACAGACAATCTCTCTCACGCGCCCAAGCAGCCGACTTGATGCAGGGATGGCTGGCAGAAGCTATTCCCCCCGTCCTCTCAGGAGCAATTTTAGCGGCCATCCAAGCCAAAGGCATCTCTGCCCAAGAATTGGTAGGAATGGCTCAGGTATTGGATTCTCAGTCGCTTGCAGGTGAGTCGGAGAGCGTTTTCAATTCCCAATCTCCAATCTCCAATCTCAAATTAATTGATACTTGTGGCACCGGCGGCGACGGCGCTTCCACGTTTAACATTTCCACTGCTGTCGCTTTTGTGGCCGCCGCCGGCAAAGTTCGAGTCGCGAAACACGGAAATCGCTCCGCATCAAGCAAAGTGGGTTCTGCTGACGTGTTGGAAGCACTCGGAGTCAACCTCAACGCCGATGCCGCGAAGGTAAAAGCTGCGGTAGACGCAGTAGGCATCACCTTTTTATTTGCGCCTGGGTGGCATCCCGCACTTAAGGCTGTAGCGTCGCTCCGGCGCACTTTGAAGGTGCGGACTGTTTTTAACCTTTTAGGGCCCCTTGTCAATCCTATGCGCCCTACAGGGCAGGTAATTGGGGTGTTCGATCCTAGTCTGGTATCAACTATTGCTCAAGCTTTGGGCGAGTTGGGGACTGAGTTAGCTGTAGTCGTTCACGGTAGAGAAAAATTGGACGAGGCGGGTTTGGGAGATGTGACTGATTTGGCGGTTTTGTCGGATGGCAAAGTGGAACTCACTACTTTAGACCCCCAAAAGGTAGGATTGACACCAAGTGCGATCGGCTCGTTAAAAGGCGGAAATGTTGAGGAAAACGCCGAGATTTTGCGGAACGTTTTGCAAGGCAAAGGTACGCCCGCACAAATGGATGTTGTAGCTTTGAATGCCTCTTTGGCTTTTCAGGTGGGAGGTGCAATTCCTATGGGTTCCCACGCAGCAGGAGTTACTATGGCGAAGGAGATTTTATTGAGCGGTGAATCTTGGTTGAAGTTGCAGCAGTTGATCGAGTTTTTGAAATGAAGGAAGAGGGAAGTTCGGCAACGGATTTTGTAACGGATGTAACGGATGGAAGAAGGGTGAAGGAAGAAGGAATTTTTTGTTTTAACTAACCAACAAGAAAAATTATTGAATTTTCAATTTTTCTTTACTTCTTCCCTCGGACTTCTTCGTTTTTTTTAAGAGCGCGATCGAAATTCAATCACATCTTGCTTAATCGTTATGTCTTTATTACCAAAAAAATCGTGACCCAATAGTCCGATATCTAGGGACGGCGAGACTGCGACAACTACATTGTTAACTGCCAGACCACCTGCTTCCATAGAAGTCAAACGACCGAGGGGAAAAGTAGCCACTCCGTTGGGAGTTTGTGCTTGCACCGAACCCTGGAGAACAACGCCCAAGGCTTTAGCCATTGCTGGTGTAATTACTGTGCCGCTGGCTCCAGAATCTACCATCATCTCGAACTTTTGTTTGCCGTTAAATGTGACTTCTATGACCGGGATATTAGCCTCTCGGCGTTTGATTTTTGCCTGAAATACTCCCGACTTCGCGGAGGGCGAAGTAGCGGGATTCAATGCTTCGGGGAGAAAACCGCAGACTGATTGGCTGAGGTTAAGGGTTCGGCCTGACGAGCTCCGCATGAAGCATCCCTCACTTTCTTGAGCCACTGCTCGCGAGGAGTTGGCAACAGTCCCTACTAAAATTGAACTGCTCACAGAAATAACTGTTGTTACAACCAGTAACGGTTTGCACAGTTTTTGAGAGTTCTGTAGAGGCTTGTATAAGTTTGAGAGTAAAGGCAAGGGAAATTTACTAGCCATAGTTTCGTTAAACGCTGTAGCTCGATCGTAACAGCGACAACTGCCTTTTGGTATAGATTTAGACTTTGGGCCCTTCTAAGCTGCTGGCAGATAAATTTATGGCCCAGGGGGAGATGAAGAATTTGCACTTGTTGCTGCTTTTTGATTACCTGTGGCATAAGTGCCTCCGGCATGGGGCTTCCGGCATAAGTGCCTTGCTTTTCCGAACCCTGGCACAAATTAAAATAATATCTGTATATTGCCGACTAGCATCAAATCGCTGGCAGTGGTAAGAATTAAACCAAACGAAAGTAATTAAGGATGCCATGTCACTTTCAACTGCACAACCCGCTCTCCTAGTCTTGGCTGACGGTACTGCTTACCGCGGCTGGTCGTTTGGCGCTGACGCCACCGTCGTTGGCGAGGTAGTATTTAATACGGGAATGACGGGCTACCAAGAAGTATTGACCGATCCCAGCTATTGCGGTCAAATTGTAACTTTTACTTATCCAGAATTGGGCAACACCGGGGTAAATCTCGAAGACGAAGAATCCTCGCGCCCGCAAGTTCGAGGTGCGATCGCCCGCAACGTCTGCAGCCGCCCCAGCAACTGGCGCTGCTCGCAATCTCTGCAAGACTACCTAAAACAGTACGATATCCCCGGAATTTACGGGATCGACACCCGCGCCCTCACTCGCAAAATTCGCACGGTGGGAGCGATCAACGGTGGCATTTCGACCACGATTCTCGACCAGGCGGAACTTTTGGAGCAAGTACAAGATGCCCCCAGCATGGACGGGCTGAATCTGGTCCAGGAAGTCACCACTCGTGAGGTTTACGAGTGGTCTGAAGCCACGGACTCGGTTTGGGAGTTCAGTCCCACAGTCAAACCTGCTAACGGCAAAATGTGGACGGTGGTAGCGCTAGACTTTGGGATCAAGCGCAACATCCTGCGGCGTTTGGCGAGTTACGGGTGTCGGGTCATCGTTGTCCCCGCTGACACGTCGCCGGAGGAAATCCTCAAATACAACCCGGACGGCATTTTTCTGTCCAACGGCCCTGGAGATCCGGCGGCGGTAACGGAAGGGATCGCGACTGCGAAAGCTTTGTTAAAGTCGGACAAACCCGTATTCGGCATCTGCATGGGACACCAAATTTTGGGACTTTCCTTGGGTGCAGAAACTTTTAAACTTAAGTTCGGCCATCGGGGATTGAATCATCCAGCGGGTTTAACTGAGCAAATAGAAATTACTAGCCAAAATCATGGTTTTGCGATCGACCCCGATTCCCTAGCCCCCGAAGTAGAGATTACTCATCTCAATTTGAACGATCGCACCGTAGCCGGATTGAAGCATAAAACTCTGCCACTGTTCTCAGTGCAGTACCACCCAGAAGCCAGTCCGGGCCCGCACGACGCCGATTATTTATTCGATCGATTCGTGCAGTCAATGCGAGACAATCAGAAAGTAGCCAGCAGTAAGTAGTCAGCAGTCAGCAGTCAGCAGTCATTAGTCAGTAGTCCTCAGAGGCTGTTTGTGTCGATCGCTTCTGACTAAGGACTAATGACTAATGACTAATAACTAAAAAACTGTAGACAAAAGACCAAAAAACTCCTATAATGAAGCCTCGACTTTAAGCCATATCTAGCTAGGAGGGTGTCATTTCTGAGTCATTGACCCTGACCGTTAGCCTCAGAGGCACTCGCGAAGTCAGGAATAACTGTCAGTTATTTCGCCTGACGGGCCTGCTGGACGCTTTTTCTGAGGCCACTTTTCGGAAGGTAATAAGCAAATGTATTGACGAGGGCCCAAAACACGTAATTTTGGACTTGTCTCAGATAGACTTTGTGGATAGTTCAGGCTTGGGCGCACTTGTGCAACTTGTCAAAAAAGCCCAAACCTTGGAAGGGACATTGCAAATTGTCTCAAATCCCCGCGTAACTCAGACTGTTAAACTGGTTCGCTTAGAGAAATTTTTGTCTTTGCAGCCTTCGGTTGATGAGGCGGTAAAAAACGTCAAGGATGCTTGACGCCAAAGTGGATTAAATTAGCTATCCGGTTCTCAATGCTGGATAGCAAATTTTTATTTTTGTGCTGGTAAAACAATACCAATTTTCCCAGAATCTGCGACACGCGCCAGCCGCTATTTCCCCGATGCTTAGAGTTTCGGTGGAGGGGCAGTAAAATATGTGTGGCAAATACGCGGAAAAATGGTATAAAAATTAGAGCATCCCGATTTGGTAAAAAGCCTTTTTTAGGAGTGCGATCGTCGCGCCAAGCTTTGCCTATATATCTCGCTTCGTGATCTGACAGCGAACACTCCTGGGAAAGCTATAATTACTGAAGTAGCGAAAGACGCAATAAGTAAGTGACTAGAAAAACCAAGCTGTGCGGAAGTTTTATTTAAAAAAGTATGTCGCCGATCGCAGATGACGGGCTCAAACTGAGTCTGACGGATATCAGTTTAAATCGAGTGCATCCTGCGAGGGCTACACCAGCAGAAATAGAAAGAATTTCGCCCGCAGCCTGGGCCTATTTGGGAGATGCAGTGTACGAACTCTACGTTCGCAGTTCGTACTTAGTCCCACCCAGAAGATTGCAAGCTTATCACGAATTGGTGGTGGGGCAAGTACGAGCCGAAACTCAAGCGCGTCACTTGCGATCGCTCTCTCCTTACTTGAACAGTACAGAATTAGCAATTGTCAAGCGCGGCCGCAATGCTGCAGCGGGCCGTTCTAAGCGAGCAGATCCAGAGATATACCAACAAGCCAGCAGCTTAGAAACCTTGGTCGGATATTTGTATCTCACCGATCCCGAAAGATTGACCGAACTTCTGGCACTTTTAGATCTTGAGACTTAAAGGATTTAGCAGTTAAGAGTTGGGAATGGGGAGGGATTAATTAACCATCCTGGCACGGCTAACATAAAACCGCAAAAATCTCGATCGGCAAAACAGGATTTATCAGTTATTAACTAGCAATTTGAACACAGCAAAATCCTTGCTCCCTCCCTAGAATATCTGAAATCTCAAAGCCCCAAGATTGCTCCCTCAATCAAGAATCTTAAATCTACAATCTACAATCCATTAACCTTCAGCCAAAACGTTTTGACCACCAGAAACCAATGAGAAAATTTACCAGACCAAACTCCTCGCGCTCAAATTCCGACAGCAAGCCATTCAAAAGCGAAGGCCGCCGTCAGGACTCACAACCATCCTCTCCCCGCTTTGAACGCAAGCCCCGTCCCGACACTCGCGGAGTAGACGCGCCTCAAAAGCGATCGACCTTCGCCCCGCAATCGCGAGAAATGCCCGTGAGAGCAATTTTCAAACGGAGAGTTGATGCCGACGGCCAACCGGAAATTCGCAGAAATAATCATTTCAAAGACAGAGACAGCAGCCCGCAGGAATCCCGCGGCAATTATTACCAAGACAGAGACAGAGATAGCAGCCCGCAGCCGGCCCGCAACAATTTCCGAGACAGAGACAGAGATAGCAGCCCGCAGCCGGTCCGCAACAATTTCCGAGACAGAGACAGAGACAGAGACAGAGACAGCAGCCCGCAGCCGGCCCGCAACAATTTCCGAGACAGAGACAGAGACAGCAGCCCGCAGCCGGCCCGCAACAATTTCCGAGACAGAAACAGAGACAGCAGCCCACAGGAATCCAGGGGCAATTATTACAAAGACAGAGATAAAGACAATAGCCCGCAGGAATTCCGGGGCAACCATTTCAGAGACAGAGACAAAGACAGAGACACTCGCCCTGTTGACACTGCCTCAAATACAGTCGTGCAACCAGACGCAGACACAGACGACATGATTTACGGCCGCCATGCGGTGCAAGCAGCTTTAGAAACAAACCAAGTCCTCAACCGGATCTGGGTTGTGCCGCACCTGCGCTACGATCCCCGCTTTCATAGCTTGCTAACCGAAGCCAAAGCCAACGGCAGCATCATTGACGAAGTTGACGATTTGCGCCTCGACTACATCACGCGCAAAGCAAACCACCAAGGCGTAGCCGCTCAAGTATCAGCCTACGAATACCTGGATTTGAGCGAACTGATCGCAAAGGCTAAGTCGGCTTGCGAAGATCCAGTAATTGTGGTAGCAGAAGGACTCAACGACCCGCACAATCTAGGGGCGATTATTCGCACCGCAGAAGCATTGGGAGCTCAGGGCATGGTGATTCCGCAGCGGCGGGCTGTTGGGATTACCTCGGCAGTGAGAAAAGTGGCAGCAGGGGCATTGGAAAGCCTGCCAGTGGCGAGGGTTGTCAATCTTAACCGGGCGCTGGAAGAATTAAAAGAGGCTGGATTCTGGATTTATGGCACTGCAGCAGGCGTGGGTGACTCGGTAGAGACAGTCAAGTTCTCTGGGCCTACTGTTTTAGTGGTGGGCGGTGAAGCTGACGGTTTGAGCCTTTTGATACAGCGCGGATGTGACGGATTAGTTTCAATTCCTTTAAGGGGCCATACTCCTAGCCTGAATGTCTCCGTAGCAACGGGGATGGCTTTATACGAAATTTACCGCCAGCGTGGGCCCAAAAAGTTTCATGTACACGGATCGTAAAGGTGGTTGAAAAAAAGAGTACAACAGAGTAGTTTATTGTGAATGCCACCCAGAATGGAGTGGCACCACACCCTGAACAAGTAAGGATAGCCGATCGACTGTCGTTACTTGTTCAGGCGAAAGTAGAAGGGGTATTGCCCCTACGTTCAAACAGGAATTCGACACAAATCTATATTAGATATCAGCTTTAAATAGGTTTGGATCGGTTCTTGGTAGCAGTCAGCCACGTGTAAATAACAAAAGCCTAGGCGTGTTCGCAGCACCCTGAAAACACCATCAAATACATTAGAAAAGCAGATGAAAGAATTCTTGATTAGCTTGCTCAACTTCTTCGGATTGGCTTGGTGGGTAGAAGTTAAAACTTCAGCGCCGCGGTGCATTTACTATTTTGGCCCGTTCTTAACCGATGGAGAGGCGGAAGCTGCAAAAGCAGGATATGTAGAAGACATAGAAAATGAAGGGGCAGAAGGTGTTAGTGTTTCGATTCACCGCTGCAAACCAATTACTTTGACTGTTGCAGAAGATTTGGGAAAGCTTGGTGATGGAGGGCTGTGGCCGGTTTTGAGCGGTCAGTAGAAGCAGAGGAAATTTTGATTTTCGAGTTTTGAGTTTTAGGTGGTAAATCCAAAACTCTTCACTGTTGGGTGATAAATTGCTTGTGACAAACTCAAAACTCAACACTAGCAATTACCAACTGCTTGAGGGAAATTCTCAATCCAACAATCGATGTCTGCGAGTACCCGATCGGGAATTTCCCAGGGGAACAAGTGGGCTGTATTTGGATAGCACTGCCACTGACAATCGTGGAGGTGGCGGGCGGTTTCTAAACTAGAAGCTGAGGTGATGTGCCGATCGGCCTCTCCGGCCAACGCCAAGCAGGGACATCTAATGTCGCCCAGGTGGATCAGTCGATCGTATCCAGCCCTCAGAGCGGTATTTAACGCATTGGTGGCCGTGTTGGAAGTCTTGAGGTAGGCGGGGGTACCTGCCTGTGCTAAGTAGCGGTAAGGGGTGGGGTTATGCTGCTGTATCAAGTAGCGAAAGAGCGATCGCCTCGCAAAAGTATCAATATTCCACTGCCAACCGGGTATCGCCCAATTGATAATTCCGGCTAAACCGGTGTAAAGGTTATCTTGCCAAGAGATGGGAGGGTGGCTTCCTCGCGGTTTGGCTGCGGATGCCAGTAGAATCAAACCGGTGACTCGTTGGGGATATTTCATGGCTAATTCCAGGGCTAAAATCCCTCCCAAAGACCATCCGATAACCAAACATTTATCGACTGCCAATCGGTCTAAAAGTGCTTCTAAATCGAGGAGGTGGTCGGTCATTTCAAAGAAAGTTGAGGTGCGGCTGTTGCCGTATCCGCGCAAGTCTGGGGCGATCGTTTGGAAGCGTTTTGATAGGTGTTCTGTAAATACCGACATACAATCGCCGGAACCTGGATGGCCGTGCAAGCAGAGAATCGGAAACCCTTTGCCTTTGACGGAAACACTGAGTTGTTGATGCGGCATTTTCTGATTGCTCGATCGAGGGAATTAAATAAAATTGGCCAATTTTCAAACTTATCAAAAATTATTAAAGTTTAATAAATGTTCTTCACCGAATTACTAGATTTAAATTTAATTATAACTCCTTATCCTTACTATGCAACACTACCGAGAATTAAATCAATCAAAAAGGAGTTCAATCGCACTTTAAACCAGCCGCTGCCGCTGTCGGATACTTGACGGGAACAAAAGCGAGGCCGAACTGCTCTTTTGGACACTCTACAATATGCACTAAATCGCTGGGAGGATTTTTGCGATCGCCATTGTTCGGGGATTCAAACTGAATGGTTCCTGTTGCTCCATAAGCCCTAAAATTGGGTTCGGAAATAGTTTTTTGCATTCCTTCACGACTGGGTTTTGGCTGCATCTCCAATGCTTTTATGAGTGCGCGCGCTGCATCGTAAGCTAAAGCTGTACGGGTATTTACCTCTCCTCCCCACAGCGATCGAGTGGATTGAGGAAATTTTTTATTAGGACTGTTTAACGGATGCCAGCCGACAGAAAAGACTAATTTCTTAAAATGGTGTTGCTGCGATGCAAGTTCTAAAGTTTGCGGCCGCATCAGCGTCCAGGCCCCGACAATCCAATTGCGATCGCGGTTAAGTTTCATTATTTCAACAGCGTTGTTTAGGGAGTTCGTAACTTGAGCGTCTGGAACTAACGCGATCGCAGTTTCTCCCTTTGCCTCGATTTCCTTTATTGCTCTTTGAGCGTTAAAGTCTTTTTTAGATAAATCGAAATCGCGAATCTTGGCGATTGTTCCTCTTCTGCTGTCTTGAAAATCTTTGGTAAATTCTTGCCTAAAATACGCGCCGAAAGGACTGGCCGGATTGTATAAAACTACTGCTTTTTTTTGACTTTTTTCGCTCAGGTACTCCGCTAAATTTTTAGCCATTAACTTGCTCGTATAGGGAGTCCGAAAAAAATATTTTCTAGGATATTCTGTCAGTTCTTCCGTGGAAGTTCCGGGAGACATTAAAACCAGGTTATTTCGATTGTAAATATCTACAGCGTGCATCGTCATGTCGCTGTTATTGTGACCGATAACCGCTAAAATATCTGGTTGCTTCACCAGTGATTTGGCTCTTTCTTCAGCCTCTGACTTGCTATTGGCATCGTCAGCAATAACTACTTTTAGTCCTTTGCGGTTAATGGCTTTACCTTGTAAAAAACCTTGACCTGGAAAGTCCTTACTGCTAAAATCGACTAAGCCTAAATTCACTTCAGTTTGCGCTTGAGCTACGCCTCGCAGAACTTCTTTTGCCTGGTCTGCAAGCATAGCAGAACTGTCTGGATTTCTCCGACGAATGGGAAGGGCAACAGCAATTGTGTAAGAAGAAACATTTCTCGCCTCTAGAAAGGCATTATTCATGTAAATTAAAGTTTCTGGATCTTTGCCGTCTTCTTTATTCCACGATTCTTTGAATAAATTAAAAGCTGACTGAGACTTTGAATATGCAAATTCGTCCACTCCTTTTTGTTTGAACCGAGGACTAGAACTTGTAAAGAGAATTTCTTCTCCCGCACTTAAGCCATCTCCGAAGACTAAGCGAGTTTTTGATGAGAAAAGGCTGTAATAAATCGCGATCACTCCTCCGGCCGCAACGAGGGCGATCGCGGACAGCCGGACTCTCAATTTTTGGGAGAACAAGCCGAAAGCCTGTGAAACAGTTTGATTATCGGTTGTGGAACAGAGCTCTTCTGACAGACAAGATGGCTGTGGCACAGTTTGATTATTTGTTGTGGCACAGGCAAGATAGCTGTTCCCAATATTGGTGTCGGAGCCCAATTCCACTGAAGGCAGTTGAACGGGCGACGGTGAGTGCAATGCTGTTACCGATCGCAAATCCTGCAAAACATCAGCAGCGGAGTG
Organism: Microcoleus sp. LAD1_D5; assembly: GCF_036702115.1. NCBI lineage: Bacteria > Bacillati > Cyanobacteriota > Cyanophyceae > Oscillatoriales > Microcoleaceae > Microcoleus > Microcoleus sp. LAD1_D5. The sequence continues at coordinate 106,717 of NZ_JAUBSA010000008.1, forward strand.
ATAGCGATCGCAGTATGGAAAGCGTACCATTCTGTTTAAAACTCCTCTCAAACTGTCGCTAATCTGCGGGAGCTCTCTATCGGGTGTCGAGTAGTGCCATAGAAGTTCGCAACTCTGGGGATCTCGCGGCAGATTGTTAGGATGTACATGTGTGAGCGCTTGGACTGCGATCGCCCCGATAGCGTAGATATCGTTGTAGGGCTGAGGGTTCCAGGGCATCAACAGTTGTTCGGCTGGCATATAACCGCGGATGCCAATTGCCTGCGTTGTTGTGATCTCGCCTGAATGGGTAACACCCAAGGTGCTGATTTCTCTAACTGCCCCAAAATCTATCAACACAATCGAACCGTCGCACGAACGTTTGATTAAGTTGCCAGGATGAATGTCTCGGTGAACCATTCCCTGTCCGTGGACGAACTCTATAACGGAGAGAATTTCCTGCAACAAGACAATTACTTGTTTTTCCGTCCATCGCGTACCTGTAGTTAATTCCTCGCTCAGCGACTGTCCATAAATGTATTCTAGGATTAAGTAAAATTTTCCATTTTCCTCAAAGCTATCTATTAAGTTTGGAATGCGCGGGTGCTGCTGACCAAGGCGGTGCAAAGCTTCTGCTTCTATTTCAAATTGAGCGTTTGCCCTCTGCAAAACCTCCGGAACTGTAGATTGAGGGTGTCGAATTTCCTTGACGACACAAGGAGAATTGTTGGGTTGGTCTTGATCGTTAGCCGTATAGGTTCTGGCAAACCCTCCCTCCCCTAATAGAGCGATAATTTGATAGCGAGCACGCAAAATATCCCCTGGATACAGGCACATAGATTTTTTACAATTTTTCACATTTTTAAAAGCTGGGATCCTTACTAATGTAATCGGCAATTTTAGAAATAGACTGGCGCATTTGTAGCTCGCCGCTGCGGCTGTCAATCACAGTAATCACATAGGCCTCGTCGTCAATGCTCATCGCTAAAGTTGTGCCTAGTACGCGGGAATTTTGGCCGGTTTTTTCGCCCAACCACTGAGCTTTGGTTCCTTGTAACGCGGCAAATCCCAAAGCATGATCGTACTGCCGGTTGAGAGTTTCTATTAATAGTTTAGCACCGGGTGTTTCGCCGTTGTAAATTTGCACCATCATTTCGGTGAGTTCGTTAGCAGTCAGGCGGTTGCGACCCGAACCGGGGTTGGAGGGCATAATTCTTTCGCCCATTAATTTGAAGTTGACGCGGGTGACTTCGTAGCCGCTATTATCTAAATATTGATTGATGTAATCCGAACCCAAATAATCTATCAGTTGATTGGTGGCGATATTGCTGCTGCGATAGATCATTTCTTCTAACAGTAGCTGTAGCGGGTAAGTGCGATTGGACCTAATCTTTGCCGATGCGTCTTCGGTGAAATTACCGCGATTGACGAATACTTCCTGGTTTAGACTAATTTTTTCTTTTTCGACTTTTTGCATCAGGGCGACAGCAATCGGCAATTTAATTAAGCTGGCCGGACTGACAGGAGGTACATCGCCCCGGAGGTTTACGCATTCTCTAGAAAGGTTGCAAATGCCGATCGAAGCTTGAGCCGACAAACCGCTTTCCCGGGCAAGCGCACCCAAAAAATCAGATTTTGCTTGCTGCACTTGAAAGGTTGCTGCTGTTAAATTTTCCCGGTATTCTTGAGTTTTTGAGGCAGTGAGCGAAGCTAAAAATGAATTTTGAGGAACTTCCTGCAAGTTGTTGAGGGCCTGATGCCATAAAAATTGAGTTTGCTGCGAAGATGCGATCGACTGATTTGGCTGCCGTTTAGTTTCTACAGCTCGGTTGGCTAAACGGACTGCTTGCTGTAAGTCGTCCTTAGCCCTCTGTTCTACTAATATTTGAGCTTCCACCGCTTGCAACTGCTGTAGCAGTTGTTCTTGAGGATTGGCTGCGAAGGGAACTAAGCCGGAGAGGATGGTTGGTTCTGGCGAGGGAGAGGAGGGTTGTTCTAATTCGGTGATCAGCCGATCGCGAATTTTGTAGAGTTCGTCTAAGGAACGCGGGTTAGATGATTGAGAGAATGAACTTGCGATGGTTAACATCTGAACCAGTCCGATGCCGGCTACTACTGCCGCCATCTTGTTGGCGATCGACAAAAAACACCTTATATTTCGCATATTTAACATCCTCAACACCACCACATTCAATATAAGCAGCTATTGTTACATCAGTCAAACGGTTTGAGATTGTAGATGGGAGATTTTAGATTGAAGAACAAATCTAAAATCTAAAATCTAAAATCTAAAATCTAAAATGGTTTTGATCGCGCCAATGTGGCAAAATAACCAAAATAAAGGGAGCGATCGCACCAAAGCAATCAACCCCCTTTAAATATTGCGAACTATCTACTTTTTGCGCCGCCGTCGCCAGTCGGCACCCAACCGCTTGAGGTAATCCCAGCCGCGTTGGGGCCAGACATGATCGCTACCGATTTTTTCGGCAATCCAGCGAGCTACTTTGGGGCCTGTCCAGTCTCCGCCGTCGGGGGCCGGGCCTTGCAGCGCTTGTCGCAGTTCTTCTTGCTCTTCAGGATTCAGCAAGGATTTCGCAGGAGGGGGCTGGCGGTCTCCGCTGCGATTTCTCACAGAGTTAGGCCCTTCTCGGTTGTAGCGCTGGACAATTTCTTTGGCATAGTCGTAGTTGAGGCCTACGACTTGGGCTGCTTGTTTGATAGTCCAATTTCTGGAAACTAACAGCAGCAAGTGCCAGCGGCGCGACTCTGTGGTGTTTTGTGCCTGCCGGTAGCGAATTTTGAGTTCCTCTGCCGTCAGGTGGGATTCTAAGTGAGCTTTAGGTGGCATTCCTCCAACGGGGCATCGGGAACTTCTTACCATATATCTTTGGTTTTGGGGATAATTCCGGATGAAATTATTTTCCTGGGGATCGTTGGGGCAAATAAGTAGCTTTTTTTACCCCAGATGCACGCAGCTAGTCACACTTGAGGAAGGACTGCTGGTTTTTTGCAAGTGCGCGCAACAGGAGGCGTCCGCGTGGCGGTGAGCGTTTCGAGCTTTTTTGTGAACCCCAGATTTCTGACAGGCTTTTTGACCTCTGGCACAATGGGCGCGGATGGGAAAAGGTCGATCACTATTTTCTTCGATCGCGCAGCCGGCATTAATTCACTCGGATGACTGATAACTTTCAGTCATTTTTGACTAAAAAAGTGAGCTTCATAATCGGGTTATAATTATTAGGGAAGGTGCAGCCCTAGTCTAATATTTTCTTTATCATAATTTTCTATTTTCAGTTTATTTTTTTCTAAATAGTCAGGAGACGAGTAATCTCGTCCAAAATTAGCTTCAGATGCTTCAATATATGTTTTTAACAATAAATTATATCTAACAAGAATGGTAATTATTTGTCAGAAAGTATTAAAATATTTTCTGAAAAACTTTCCAAAACAAAGCAGTCACAATAAGGAATTAGTTTATTTCTTATGCCTTTTTTTATACCATAAATCCTGGGTTGCGTTGAAGAGAATCTGGCTTCTCATATTTTATAATTTAGATGACAGAATTGGGAATGACTAATTTCCTAATGATTGTGATTGTGCATACACATTCTTGGACACCGAACCTAATTATGTAGGGGCCGCATTGCACACCTTACCCCTTACTCATATAAATGTCGCGTCTAACCACTATTTGCATCAGTCGTGATACAGTTGCATTCTTGGTTTGTTAAAAGATTAGGTAAAAAACTCTATCGCTATTTTTTGTCCGGTGCAATTTTGGGAACTTAATCTATTGTATCTAAAATGACCGATCGCGCGTTAGCGGAACCCTCTTTGAGGCTCGAACTTTCGCCACAAAAATAGCGGACTTTGCCTTCGGGCTGTAAGCAGGTACAATTGCCAGCTATATTAACTGTATTGTCTCAAAGTAGAAATGATAAAGGTACGAGCATGGCATCCATCCGCGAGTTGCACCGACAACTGGTCAATAAAGAACGCTCTGCTGTGGAAATTACTCAAGAAACATTAGACCGAATTACCCAGCTAGAGCCGAAGTTGAAAAGCTTTCTGTGCGTGACGGCAGACAGCGCATTGGCGCAGGCCCATAAAGTGGATGCCCAAATCGCAGCCGGAGAGCAAATTGGCCTGTTGGCCGGCATCCCGATCGCCGTTAAAGATAATATGTGTACCGAGGGCGTTCCCACAACCTGCGCCTCTCGGATTTTGGAGAATTTTGTGCCTCCCTACGATGCAACCGTCGTCTCCAAACTCCAAGCAGCCGGTGCGGTGATTGTGGGTAAGGCGAATATGGACGAGTTTGCAATGGGGAGCTCGACGGAAACTTCTGCCTATCAAGTTACCGCGAATCCTTGGGACTTGGAGCGTGTGCCCGGAGGGTCTTCTGGCGGTTCTGCCGCAGCAGTGGCCGCTGGAGAATGCGTCGTGAGTTTGGGTTCGGATACTGGGGGCTCAATCCGCCAACCTGCTGCTTTTTGCGGGTTGGTGGGGCTGAAACCCACTTATGGGTTGGTTTCTCGCTACGGTTTGGTGGCCTATGCTTCTTCTCTCGATCAAATCGGGCCCTTTGGCCGGACTGTTGAGGATTCGGCGATTTTGTTGGGGGCGATCGCCGGTTACGATCCGAGAGATTCCACGAGTCTTAATGTCCCAATTCCTGACTACGCTCAAGCTTTAAGACCCAGTTTGCGACCGAAGGGTCAGATTAGAATTGGTGTAATTAAAGAAACTTTTGGTGTAGGGCTCGACTCTGGGGTTAAAGACGCTGTTACTAAGGCGATCGAGCAATTTCAACAATTGGGCGCAGAAATTCAAGTCATTTCTTGTCCCCGCTTCCGCTACGGTTTGCCCACTTACTACATCATTGCTCCCTCGGAAGCTTCGGCAAATTTGGCGCGATATGATGGAGTCAAGTATGGTTTCCGGTCTCCCGACTCCGATAATCTTTTGGATATGTATGCCAAAACTCGCTCTCAAGGGTTCGGTGCGGAAGTTAAACGCCGGATTGCGATCGGCACTTACGTATTGTCGGCTGGATATTACGATGCCTATTATCTAAAAGCTCAAAAAGTTCGGACTTTGATTAAAGAAGACTTTGAAAAAGCTTTTTCTCAAGTTGATGTTTTAGTCTGTCCCACAGCTCCTACTACCGCATTTAAGGCAGGCGAAAAATTCAATGACCCCCTGAGTATGTATTTGTCAGATTTGATGACTATTCCCGTGAATCTTGCTGGTTTGCCAGCTTTGAGTTTGCCCTGCGGATTTGATGATAAAGGACTGCCCGTGGGTATACAACTGATTGGTAATGTTTTGCAAGAATCTCGGTTGTTTCAAGTGGCTCACGCTTACGAACAGTCTACGAATTGGCACTTACACCACCCGGAATTGGATTAATTTTTGAAACTCGGCGGAATGCTGCGGCGGAAGTTAGTAATCGATCTTGGCTAATTGTCTGAATTAATCATTTGCCATTAGCTTTTGAGCGATCTCTAATTTCCCGCGTGCTCTATCTATGAACAAGTTGCTAGTATTCCTTTTGTCTAAATCGCTAATAGCTTTTGGGATAGTTTTGGCCGTTGCTTATTCTGCTGCTTGTGTATTCCTATTTGTAGCGCAAGGTAAGTTTATCTTTTTTCCTGCGCGAGCGATCGAAACTACGCCCGATGATTTTCAGTTGAAATATCAAGATGTTTGGCTGCCAATTTCAACTAAAACAGGCGCGGTGGAAAGCGTGCACGGGTGGTGGATTCCTGCCTCGGAAAATCCCCCCAGCCCCCCCTTAGCAAGGGGTGGAGCAAGAAAGGGGGAGTCGTTTCTGGCTACGCCGCACAGTGACAAACGGGCCATCGCTGCGGTTCCCGCCCTTAACAAGGGGGGGTTAGGGGGGGTAGTTTTGTACCTGCACGGCAATGCTTCAAATGTGGGAGCAAATGTCGAACACGCTTATCGATTTCATCGATTAGGTTTGTCGGTATTTGTGATGGATTATCGTGGTTATGGCAAAAGCCAGGGCGATTTTCCGAGTGAATCTCAGGTTTATGAGGATGCTCAACTTGCTTGGGATTATTTGGTGAACCAGCGGGGGATTAACCCGAATCAAATTTATATCTACGGTCATTCTTTGGGAGGGGCGATCGCGATCGATCTAGCCGTGCGTCACCCGGAGGCGGCCGGGTTAATTGTAGAGGGCTCTTTTACTTCGACGCGGGCGATGGTGGAGTTCCAAAAAGGCTTGTTTTGGATGTTTCCGATCGATTTTTTGCTGACACAGCGGTTTGATTCTCTTTCAAAAGTCGATCGCCTGCAAATGCCTGTGCTGTTTATTCACGGGGCTGCTGACAATGTAGTTCCAGTGGAAATGAGCAAAAAAATGTTTGAGGCAGCACCTGAGCCCAAACAGCTTTACATAGTTCCTGATGGAGGTCACACTAATGTGGCACATATCGGGGGCGCAGAATATCTGCAAATATTGAGCCAATTTTTAGGTTCTTCAAAGTAGATAAAAGCTCTTGGCGGTAACAGGTTAAGTGTGATATCTGTACCGCCTACTCGCACTTCTAACAGTACATATTAAACAAAGTAGTGATGACGATTATACTGCTTAGTAGAACCTTAATACATTCAGCCACCAGTCATTCAAAGCATAGCAGTAATTGCAGTAATTGTTCGTGCTTATAACTTGTTCTTTCTTAACTTCGCAGCCTCGCCGAGAGGTTTTTTTGTCCGGCATCCGGGCGCCGCAGAGATTGGCATCTGTGAGATTAGCTTTGTTCAATCTCGCATCCCTCAAGTCGGCAGATCTAAGGTCGGCACCGCTGAGATTTGCACCGCTTAAATCGGCTTCTTGGAGGTCGGCACCGATGAGATTTGCACCGCTTAAATCAGCATTTCTCAGGTCGGTTCTATTTAGTTTGGCGGCGCTCAAATTACTGCATTTTAAGTTAGCCAACTGGAGGGATGCGCCTCGCAGAAAACTCTCGCTGAGGTTGGCATTTTCTAAGTTGGCTCCCCTGATGTCGGCCCTGCTCATGTCGGCTTTGCTGAGGTCGGCGTCAGCCAAAAAGGCGTTTCTCATGTTGGCGTGGTTTAAATTAGCTTCCATTAAATCAGCTGCAGTCAAGTCGGCATCAACTAAGTCGGCCCTGCTGAGAGTGGCGCGGCTCAAGGAAGCGCCAAACAAATCTGCACGGCTCAAGGAAGCGCCAAATAAGTCGCATCCGGGACATCCTCTGGTTTCTAGCAGCCGCTTGACTAGAGACAGATTTTGAGCTTGCAAGGGAAGTGCGGCGCAAAATGGGAGTAGCATTATCGCTGCAGTCAGAATTTTCAGTTTGATTTTGGTCATAGTCTTGGTAAGTCCTGTAACTGCCTTTCATCACCGATTTGTCTGCTGGACTTACGTGCGGGGGACCAAAAACCCGGTTTCCTCGTTAATTCCTCGCTGTCAAACCCAATATTCTAAGCAGAAACTGGGTTTTTTGCGTAAGTCCTAGTCTAGTAGATGGACGCGACTCGACTGCGTAAGGTTCGATCGCGCTCACCGATATTACTTACGCCTTGGGGATGAAAGCCCGCACATCAAGGCTCCCTGGCAGCGAACGGCGATCGGCCGGAGGCGCTAAATGCCAGGGATTCTGGATCTGGCGACGGCTGCGGCAAGTGGCAGACTCCGACAACGGATAAGTATTTGTAATCGATGCAGTTGGATTTTGCTGCCGAGGGCGATCGTTCTCCGTACAGGCGATCGGTAAATAAGCCAATTGGCTTAGACTCTTAAGACATATTGCTGATGCGCTGCCTTCTATAAAAAAGATAGCATTTTTGTGTGATCCCCGAAATAATACCGAGCAAGCAAGTATAAAAAAGATACCGGGTGTCTCGGCGGGTGGGAAAATTGGGTACAGCTAATACTTTCAGACGAGGAAAATAGATGTCTAACAGCATAGATCAACTTGCAGAAGGCGGCAGGGGGATCAAACTCATGTGGCAGATTGCAGACGAGCTCAGTTACACCCGGACTCTCGACAATCGAAATTGTTTGTCGCTGACCAAAACTTACGAAGTAGAAGGTCGCAATCGATCCCAAAATATAAAAAAGGCTAGTGTTTTAGATGGGTTAATGAATTTATTAAACACCTGGGATTGGCAGACTGAAACAGAGCAGGAAGAAGAGCTGCATGAAACTTGTGTTCAACATCTTAGCCTGCAAGTCAACACAGATGTGAATGCTTTAACTCAAGTTTTTTGGTGGTTTGAGCAGTTGAAAGATTTATCGCTCCCCAATGAGGTTTGGTGGAAGTTTCAGTTGGCATTGGCTGAAGGTTTCACTAATGCAGTTCGCCACGCTCACAAAAATCTGCCAGTAGAAACTCCTGTTCAACTGGAAATTAGGGTATTTAAAGGACGGTTGGAACTCAAAGTTTGGGATTGCGGCCCGTGTTTTGATTTTGATGCTAAGCTGAAGGAAATTCTGGCAGCCGATAGAAATAACGGCTTGGATTTAGAAGTTTTGAACGATGCTTGCTTGATGCCGAGCAGACAGAAAGGTTTGGCACCGTCTCTATTTCTAATTGCTGGGTAGCTTTGGAGAGAGGGACAATTAACCGACTGGCACGGTTAAAAATGGGTTATGCTAAAAACGGTGTTAGGGGAAAAGTTACGGGTTTTGTCTCTGCTTGGGTGAGGGGTTTTGAATACTGCCGACCTGCTGCGGCTTAGTTTAAGAGCTATGGTCTTGAGTGACTCTATAGCAGTTCGATAGAAAGGGACGCATCTGTCTAATTAAATATTAAAAACTAAACATCAAAATTTAAAAATTATTCACACTAATTTTTGAGCTTTTAATTTATCATAGTATCTGGTCGCTCACCAATTACTAATGATTTCCAAAGAAACTTTATTTGTTCTGTCTTTATTTCCCTACTTGGGATTTCTCTGGTTTTTGACTCGATCGGGAAAAACACCCCGTTTAGCTCTGATGGGATTTTACGGCACTCTCGTTTTTGTGGCGGTGACGATTCCCGCCGCGATTTACGCAAAAGTTGTTTACAACGAGTCACTAGCCAATGTCGATTGGCTGCACGGTTCTGCAGAAGTATTCTTAACAATTGCCAATATTTTATTAGTTTTAGGCTTTAGAGAAGCGGTGATTAAAGCCAAAGAATCCTCGCCAGAATAAACTTGAGAGGGTAGTTGGGATTAATGCGAAACTTTCATTTAGCTAGCGTCTGTTTAATTGGGCGAGATAATTGAGATACTGGTGAATGCGATCGGTGTCAGTGTCAAGTAAACGACTGGCCCAAGAATGGACATTAAGTTGCGATCGCATTTCTCGAAACACCGCAGCATCCCCGCGATTCTCTAGAGGAAAAACCCAAGCATCAAATCCAGCCGACTTGAGACGGCTAACAGTTCCCTCGCCATCTTGCACCCACAATTGAGGGTTAATGCGAAGGGGTTGACAGGAATATTCACCGACAACAATTCCCCCCACCGACACGCTAGCATCTTGTCCCCGATTGGAAAGTTCTTGCAAAATAGCTTTCAGGGAATTAAGTTTTTTCCCGTCTTGTACTTGCTGCGGTGTCAGCTTAACAATCACCATTTCTAAAACTTCCACAGGTTTTGTCGATCGTACAACGTTGACTGGTTCCGCCGGCCAAGAGTTGTTTATTTCCGGTTCCGCCCTCTCTATTTCCTCTGTAACCTGTACTGTTTCAACCGGCTTTGCAGTGTCTACAATTATCTGAATTTCCTCCCCATCTTTCTCAATTTTTCCACTAATCTGTAAGATAGCATTCTCTACAATGTAAGGTTTCACTTGTTCATAAGCCTTGGGGAACACAACAGCTTTTATTTGATGTGTCAAATCTTCTAATTGCAAAATTGCCATCGCATCGCCTTTTTTGGTCACTACAAGTTTGATAGCGCTGAGCATGACAATAACTGATACTTTACCCTTTTTATCTGCTAACTGTTCGAGAGTCACTACATCGGGGTCTGGGTTTACTTGCAGGAGAAACTTTAGGGGATGTTCTGATACATAAAAGCCCAGCAATTCTTTTTCTAAACGCAATTTATCCTGTTTGTCCAAATCTTTTACAGGCTTTGATTTGGGAGCAGAGTCATAGGTACTTGCCGACTTTCCGAAGCTCGTACCCAACAAATCAAATAGATTGCCTTGGCCACTTTCTCGATCTCTTTTGCGGTCTTGCGCCCATTTAATGACCCCTTCCAGGTCGTTTATTAATTGATTACGGTTGGTGTCAATTTTGTCAAAAGCACCGCATTGAATTAAAGCTTCTAGAGCGCGGCGGTTGACAGAATGGAGATTTACGCGATCGCACAAATCAGCCAGCGATTTAAACTTACCCCCTTCCTGCCGCGCCGCCAAAATATTTTCAATTGCTCCCTCCCCCACATTTTTTACCGCCGAAACCCCAAACAAAATTTTATCTTTTGCACATCCAGTCATCTGTTTAGGCAGCGGTGTAAAAGTAAGTTCAGAGCTATTAACATCTGGGGGATCAACATCAATACCCAGCTTGAGACAATTGGCAATATATTTCTGTACTTTCTCCTGATCGCCCCTGTTAGCAGTCAGCAGTGCAGCCATGTATTCTAGAGGATAATTTGCCTTTAAATAGGCAGTTTGATAAGTGATATAGGCATAAGCCATTGAATGGGATTTATTAAAACAATATTCCGCGAATTGCAGCATCTGCGCGAACAACTTTTCAGCAATTCTTTGGCTAACTCCATTCTTAGTTGCCCCGTCGATAAACGTTTCCTTTTGCTTCTGCATTTCATCAGCTTTCTTCTTGCCCATTGCGCGCCGCAGCAAGTCAGCTTGACCCAAAGAATAGCCCGCCAAATCTTGAGCCATCCGCATAATTTGCTCTTGAAAGCACAGCGTTCCGTAAGTCTCTTTTAAAATTGGCTCTAATAGGGGATGATCGTACTCAACTGTTTTACCGTGCTTGCAGTCAATAAACTGAGGAATCAAACCTGCATCCAGCGGGCCGGGTCGGTAAAGTGCCAAAATAGAAGAAATATCATCCAGACAGGAAGGTTTTAGTTTTTTCACTACATCCAGCATTCCAGAGGATTCTAACTGAAAAATACCTTCTAAATCTCCCCTTTCTAAAAGTCTATAAGTTTTATCTACATCATCCGGTAACTTTTTGATTCTGCCAAAAGTCTCTTGAGCTCTTCGCTCAATATCAGAAGGTAGCATTTCTGGATCAACAATTAGATTTTGGGTTTGCTTGATATAATCAACAGTTTTTTGGAGAGTTGTCAAATTTTTCAATCCCAAAAAATCCATTTTCAGAAGACCTAGTGCTTCCAAATCTTCCATATAATACTGCGTAATCACAGCACCGTCGTTATTCTTTTGTAGCGGTACAATTTCATCTAGCGGGTCTGAAGAAATCACTACACCAGCCGCATGAACACCAAAGGTTTTGTTGGTTCCTTCAATCCGAATTGCCATGTCAATCCACTGACGAACAGGGACTTCTGTACCTGTCTCTTCATTGATGCAAATTGTATTTTCGTAGTTGTCTTTAAATTCCTGTGCAGGTGTTTCACCGGAAATCATCACTTTAAGTTTTTCCGGTTTTCCCCGCGATACGGGAATTAATTTAGCCATCTCGTCTGCTTTTTTGTAGGGAATGCCTAACACTCTGGCAACATCTTTCAAAACAGCTTTTGATGTCATTCTGTTGAAAGTAATAATTTGCGCTACGCGCTCTTCGCCATACTTTTCAGTAACGTATTTAATCATATCGTCCCGTCTTTCTATGCAGAAATCGCTATCGATATCTGGCATTGATTTGCGTTCGGGATTGAGGAATCGCTCGAATAGCAGTCCGTGATGTACGGGGTCAATATTGGTAATTTTTAAGACGTAGGCAACTAAAGAACCTGCGGCGGAACCGCGTCCTGGCCCTACGGGAATGTGGTTGTCCCTGGCATATTTCATGTAGTCCCAAACTACTAAAAAGTAGGTGGAAAAACCCATCTGCTGAATCATTTTTAGTTCGTATTCCAGCCGTTCTTTGTATACGGCGGGAATTTCATTGCGGCTTCTAGCTCTGAGGCGTTCTAAGAGTCCTTTCCATGATATTTCTTCGACATAAGTGTCGGCCGTGTGTTCTGGGGGAATTGGATAGTTGGGAATGCGGGATTCCCCCATGATGTCGTAAGATTTTATTTTATTTGCGACTTCTAAAGTGGTGTCGATCGCCTCTTTGATTGTTTCATCATCCAAATGGTCTCGAAACAGTTGCGCCATCTCCATAGCAGACTTAAGATATTCAGTACCGCTGTAGCGCATCCGCTTGTCTTCTTCAATCAGTTTGTTTGTGTTAATGCACAGCAAAGCATCGTGTGCTTCTACGTCGTTGCAGGAAATATAGTGAGAATCATTGGTGGCAATTATTTTAATGTTGAGTTCGCGGGCAATTTTGACAATTTCAACATTAACCATTCGGTCTTCTGGGGAACCGTGGTCTTGAATTTCTATATAGTAATCTTCCCCAAATACTTCTTTATACCATGTGGCTACTTCACGGGCAGCATCTAGCTTGTTTTGCAGAATCATTTGGGGAACTTCCCCACCCAAACAAGCACTGGTGACAATTAAACCTTCGGAGTATTGTTTGAGCAGTTCCTTGTTGATGCAAGGTCGGGCAAAAATACCTCTTTCCGGCATTCCTTTTAAATGGGAAATTGTGGTTAGTTTGACGAGGTTTTTATAACCTTGGGTATTTTTAGCTAAAACAACTTGATGGTATTTTCTTCTACCTCGAACTTTTACTTCTATGTCGCCGTTGACGACATACATTTCATTGCCAATAATCGGCTTGATATTTTTATTTCGGCAAACTTTGATTAGCTCGATCGCCCCGTACATCACCCCGTGGTCTGTAAGGGCGATCGCGGGCATCCCCAATTCCACCGCCCGTTCTGCGAGCTGTTGTAGCTGAGAAGCCCCATCTAGTAAGCTATAATCGCTGTGAATGTGCAAACCAACAAAGGACATAGGGATTTAAAATATAAGATTTGAGAATTTAGATTTTACACCATCGGCGTGTCAAAGGGTAAAATAAAAAACAAAGCTTTATATCACTCTTGAGCTGGTTTGTGCTGGGGCTTCTAAAAGTGCAAAAGATGAGGTTGTTGCGGTATTAATGGTGGAATGGGTAAATTATTCTCCCTGGCGATCGAATTTTTACAAATTTGCTTGTTTCAAATAACCTTCCAAATCTTTAATCCGTTCTTGCGTCACTCTGGCCCTGCAATAACCGTAGGTAGAAGCAGCCAAAGAACCGCCTTCAAACTGTCCTTTTGCATAATCACAATTTTCATCTCGAAATTTAATCCAAGTACGCTGTGCCACCGTCAATCTCTGCTTTTGTCTACTGCTGATTTTTGCTTGCAGTTGCTGATAGACTTGATTGAGCTTTCGGTCGGCTGCCTGAAACTCTTGACTGGAACAGACATTCATCTCTACCGTGGTTTGAGGACTTTTGCAGTTAGGCTGTTGGGCGACTTGTACGGGAATGTTACTGGCTTGGCTGGGAAGCAAAAATCCCGCTGTCAACAAAAGCAAACTTGCCGCAAATTTTACCCCAATAGTGCTATTTTTCACTTAGTTTCTCCTGTTTTTAATCTTTAATTTTCTCTGCTGGCTGAACCGATCGCCAAATCCACCAAGCCGCCGCCCATAGAGTAAAATTGCCGAAGAGAGTCATCGCCGCTTGCAGGGTAACGATCCATTCTAGGGCGGGAGAGTTGTCAAAATAGTGCCATGTACAGGCACACATAGCACTGACGAGAGCGGGCAGCATTCCGGCGGAAAGGGCCCACCAAGCTCGGTTTTGAGTGACTTCGCCGTAAGTCCAAATTAACCAGATGGCGGCAATCCACTCGACGACGCTAGAGACGTGAATAATCCAGGTGGGAATTGACAAAGCGTGCATTTTTTGTATTTTGAACGAAGATGAAAGATTTATCGATCGGGACTTACGCAACTGTCATATTAAAGTATGATGCGTCATACAATTTGAGATTAGCGATTTGAGATTTTATTAGATTTGCGATTTGACCTGACTGATGACGTAAAGCGTTGAAGCTTGCTGAGAGTAGCATTTTTTTGGGTAGTAGTATTATCAAATTTCAAATCTCAAAAAAATCTAAAATCCAAAATCTAAAATAGTTAGATTCCCCATCACAAACAAAGAAAAGAGTAGAAATGCGAGCAATTTTGTGCGGCTATTACGGTAAAGGCAACGGCGGCGACGAGGCGCTGTTGGCATCGCTACTGCAAATGTTACCAGATGAGGTGACGCCGATCGTCCTGTCTGGCAATCCTGTCGAGACAAATCAGCGGTACGGGGTAGCTGCGCGCGATCGCATGAATGCCTTTCAAGTTCTCGAAACACTCCGCACATCCGACGCCCTAATCTGGGGCGGCGGCAGTTTAATCCAAGACGCTACTAGCATTGCGAGCCCTTTCTATTATGGCGGTTTGATGGGATTAGCGCAGCGGATGGGCTTAAAAACTATTGCTTGGGCTCAGGGAATTGGGCCTTTGAAGCGCGAAATGACTCGCAAGTTATCTCAGCGCTGTTTTGCTGGATGCACCGCAGTCAGCGTGCGGGATAAAGGTTCAGCTACTTTACTTGCAGATTGGCAAATTCCCTTTACTTTAGCGCCCGATCCCGTGTGGGCTTTGGAGAATTCTCCCGTGTCGGGTTTGTGGGATTTACCTGCGCCCAGAGTGGCTGTTTGTTTGCGTTCTCACTCTACACTAACTCCCGCCCGTTTGTCAATCTTAACTCAAGCTTTAGTTGACTTTCAAAAAGCAACTCGCACCTTAATTTTGCTGCTGCCTTTTCAAGCGTCTCACGACTTAGAAATTGCCCAACATTTGCACGAAGCCCTGCCGAAAAGAAGCTGCATCCTCAGTTTAGACGACCCCAGAAAGTTGAAAGGAGTGTTCCGGGGAGTCGAAATGGCGATCGGGATGCGCTACCACAGTTTAATTATGGCAGCATCCGAAGAATGTCGCTGTTTTGCCCTCAGCTACGATCCCAAAGTCAGCCAGTTAATGGAAGAGCTAGAAATGCCGGGATACTTATTATCAGAATTGCCAGACGATCCTTATTTAATCAGCAAAACCTGGATCGAACACTATGCTAACGGCGACGCCTTATCGCCAGACAGGATAAAATTCATAGTAGAGCGATCGCTCTTTCATCGCGAAGTATTGCGAGCCGCGCTCCAGTAATCTCATTCAGAGGTGAAATACAATGACAGTCAGTACAGCCGACTTAAAAATTACCTGGGAAAAATTGCCAGATGATTTCATTTTAGAGGAGCAACTTCTGCAAAATATCGACCAGCCCTTACTCGCTGCCGCCTTGCGAGAAATCTTAGAAATCGCGGGGCTAATTTTGGAGGGAACATTAGTTGCCCCTAATATGGGGATTTGTGCCACCTTAGATAATAAGCTAGTTATCAAAGCTCCCGATTTGTTTTATGCTCGCAACGTACAGCCGCTTTCTCGTCAAGAAATTCGCCGCAGTTACACTCCAAACTTAGAAGGCGAAATTCCGGTCTTCGTCATGGAGTTATTGTCAGCTACTTCCTACGATGAATATTCTAACAAGCCAACTTATCCACCGGGGAAATGGTTTTTTTATAGACAAGTATTGCGAGTTCCAATCTATGCACTTTTTGAGCCAGCCGCTGGAGTGTTAGAAGTCTACCAGTTGGATTCATCAGGAGATTATCAAATACAGCAACCTGATTTAAACGGTCGTTATAGGATAGAAGGAGTTGGGTTATTTTTGGGTGTTTGGCAGGGAACAAAAGCCGAAAGAACCGGATATTGGTTGCGGTGGTGGGATGAGAGGGGAGAGATGTTATTGTGGGGAGCAGAGATGGTGGAAAGGGAAAGGCAGCGAGCCGATCGACTAGCCGCGCAATTAAGAGCAGCAGGCATTGAACCAGAGGCCTAGTGCAATAATGAGCAATTTAAAATTGTCCCTCTGCAATTTAATATTGCTCATTAATTAAAAAGTATTGAACAATATCGCAAAAATCAATATTTATCTGCGTTAATCCACGTTAATCAGCCTTCCTCAGCGGTTCAAAATTACATTCAGGAGACAGCAAAATTGGCAAGAGTAAGAGTGCGGGAACACGTCAATCCCCTATCAATTAGATATCAAGCATCTGCAAGTCCTCCGGATTGGACTAAAATCTATGCCGACTTAAATTTACCGCTGCATTTAGATATCGGCTGTGGCAGAGGACGGTTTTTGTGGCATATGGCGCAAGTACAAACTGACTGGAATTTTCTCGGATTAGAAATTCGGGAACCTCTGGTAGAAGAGGCGAATCTTTGGCGGGACGAAAAAGGCTTGACAAATTTGCACTATTTGTTTTGCAATGCGAATAGTTCTCTCAAACCAATCTTAGAAACTTTACCCCCCGGTATTTTGCAGCGGGTTAGCATTCAGTTTCCCGATCCGTGGTTCAAGAAAAAGCACCACAAACGGCGGGTGGTGCAGCAGGAATTAGTCAACGAATTGGCAACTTATCTGGCAATTGGCGGCGAAGTTTTTATCCAGTCAGATATTGAAGAAGTAGAAAGGGAAATGTGCGATCGCTTTTCATCTCACCCTAGTTTTAAACGTCAAAATGGGGGCGAATGGTTAGCAGAAAATCCCCTGCCTGTTCCTACGGAAAGAGAAATTGCTACTCTGAAACGGGGCGAACCAGTTTATCGAGCACTGTATCAAAAATAATGCTCGCTTTTGCAAACTCACCTTGGTAATAAACGTTATAACTTACATCTTGCACCTTTGTTAGGAACAGGCTTTCCGGCCTGTTCCACAACACTTAATTTTCTTGTGGAACGGGCCGGAAAGCCTGTTCCTAAAGGAATTATTTCTAACTTAAACCCAAGACGGCAGCCACATCCTAATTTTCCATTCCATTTGCGACAAAGGCAGTCCCAAATAGATAGGCATCCAGAAAATAAAAGCACCCAAAACCAGAAAAATAATTGTTACCCCCATCCCTCGGAGTCGAGTTTGAGGGCTGTGCAGCCACCTGTCAACCCACCAAGCAAGTGCTAAGGCTGCAAACACAGAACAGCCCATATAATGGTACAAAAATATGCAGCGAGTCACCTTCACCCAAGGCAGCAAATTAGCGGCCCAATTAACTATTAAATATAACCCCAGCCACATTTCAGCAGTCGGCGGAAACAAAATCGGCCGCTGCTGTTCTATCGTGTCAATATCAGCCTCGCTGCGCGTTTGCAGCCACACCAAAATCCGGTGAACTAAAACTCCTATTACTAGCAGTAAAGCTAAGGTTGACAGCCACCAAAGCAATGGATTTCCCATTGCGTGAACGTCAAAAATTGCCTGAGTTGCACCTTCAGGTAAAGGCGGCAAAACCGGATCGGGGGGTGCATTGTTGCTAGTAGTTTTGTAGAAGTAAACTATGGGGCGCAGCATCAAAGGCCAACTGTACCATGTGGAACAGTAAGGATGTACATCGGAGCCGCTTTTAATCCGCTGGTGATAAGTCAAAATCTCCGTTTGCATCTGCCAGAAATTGGGAGTTGGATTAAAGTGCAGGTGAGGAATCCAAGAGATGCTGTAAACTACAATAGGAATAATAGCTAGACTCAAGCAGAGTTCTATAAAATTGAGTTTAGTCAGTTTTTGTACGGGACTTTCGGGAGGAATTAGAGCAGAATTTACCTCGCGGCTTTGTTCTTCATTTCCTCTGTTACCCTGGATAAAACGAACTGCCCAAGCACAGATTAAAATTAGATAAGTACCGAAAAGAAACCATAATCCGTTCCATTTGATAGCCGCAGATGCGCCGAAACCTATCCCGGCGAGTACCAGCCAAAGCCAGCGCTTTTTGCCTTCGGCTTCTACGGATTTTAAAATAAATAACTGACCTAAAATTCCAAATAAAACCAGATAAATGTTGTTCAGCGCGTAGCGAGACTCAACTAAAAACAAACCGTCGCAGGCAATCAATAAAGCAGCAAGAAAAGCAAAGGTGCGGCGCCGAACTAGCTGATAAGCTAGCCCTCCCACAACTAGGGGAATAAAGGAACCTGTGAGAGCATTCAGCCAGCGGTAATCCCAAGGGGAAAGCAGGGAGCCAGCCATACTGTTGACGGCGGTTTTTCCGAAGGGAAGATGAGTGCCGATCCAAATGCCGATCGCAATTATGTACTGGCTCAGAGGCGGGTGAGCGTTGAAAAAAGGAGTTTTTGTCAGATAATTGTTGGCAAATTTAGCGTAGTAAACCTCGTCAAATACTAAGGTGTTAAATCGTTCTAGTTCCCAAAAGCGTAGTGTTAAGGATAGGAGGAACACAGCGAACATTCCTAAGCAAAAAACTAAAGTAGATCTGTTGAATTGTTTTTTGTTGATTTTCATAAAACAGCAGTAAATAGTAAATGCTAGATTTGATGGCGATCGCGAATTTAAAAATATTGAATAGGGGATACCGTAACAATTATAATTATGACTTTTAATACCCGTTTAAAAAAATAATGCAACTGTAGGCCCGTGCTCCCAACCTTGATAGTCATCAGTCATTCCCAATTCTTTAATCTACAATCGTTCGAGTGAGCGCTCACGCCGAAGTCTAAAATGTCAAATGGTATAACCTTTGCTGTGACCAACCCGATCGCACCCCCGCCCATGAAAACTAATCTAACATCATACCAAAAAAAGCGGCTCTGCTTGCCGCAGAACCGCCGTCACAGAGGATGAAAAATCAAAACTTAACGCACAGCGCCCTGTACTGAAGGTGATTCAATTGTTTTCATGAAGTACAGCTTCACTAATTGCCAGCCGTTCGACAGATACAAAGGCAATTTTTGGAAGAACTGCAAGAATTTCGGAGTATTAGAAGCAACAATTGCTGTCAACTGCTGATTGTTCTTGAGGCAAACATCCAGCCGTTCATAAAATTCTGGATTGTTCACGTCGAGCATCACGGGGAATACGCGGCCTGCGGTTTCGTTGGTCTTTTTAATCACTTCGATGTCGTATTCGCGAGCATCGAGACCGAGCGATCGATAAAAACCGGCGCGCTGGATATCATTGAGATACATTGTGGCGAACACTGACAGCAAGAAGAAACGGCACCAAAGCTTAGCGCGCCAATCGTTCAACATCTGAGGCTGAGCTCTCATCACCGCATCGAAGAAATCTCCGTGGCGGTTTTCATCCTGGCACCAATTTTCAAAGAATCGGAAAATCGGATAAATCTGGTCTTCAGGATGGGCTTTTAAGTGCTGATAAATCGTGATGTAGCGCCAATAACCGATCTTTTCAGACAAGTAAGTGGCGTAGAAAATAAACTTCGGCTTAAAGAATGTGTAACTGCGGCTCTTTGTCAAGAAACCCAAATCCAGGGACAAATTAAAGTCGGACAGGGCTTTGTTGAGGAATCCGGCGTGCCGCGCTTCGTCTCGCGACATCAGGTTGAAACCCTCGGCGAGCACTGGATTTTTGTCTTTGAGCCTGCGTCCCAATTCTTTGTAAAGCAAGAACCCAGAAAACTCAGCGGTGCATGAACGTTCCAGGAATTCAATGAACAACTGGCGTTTTTCGCCGTCAATGTGATCCCAAGATTGAGCGAACTCCTCATCCCGCACGAAGTGGTTTTTGTTGTAGTCAACGCGGAACTCTTGGATAATTGCTTCTAGTTCGGCTTCATTTACGGAGATGTCCATTTTGGCCATCTCGTCAAAGTCTGTTGTGTAAAATCTCGGCGTGAGAATAGTTTCTTTGGCTGGGGCTTTCACTCCCGGCCGCAGTTCTTCAAAAGTGGGTTTTTTGAGGGAATCTACCATATTTTTATTGGATTTCTGCTTATAACTACTCGCTTGTTTCCATTGTCGGGTACTGCGGGCGATCGCGCTCGTGTATGTCCGGCCAGCGCTGGCGGTGCGCTTGGTTTGGCGCTCCGTGTGGAATCCAGGTCTAAGCTGCTGTAATTTCCACGCCCTCCAGTTTACCAAGCTCTCGCCCGCGCAAATATGTTGCTGGCGTTAAGAATTGCTACGCAAAATTACTCATGGGCTTCCAGACAGAAGGTATTGGGAAACCAAATTTTGCCTTTTGTCAGTTTATTAGGCTACCACACAAATAAATGCCCATGTCAAGCTGTTTAAACACGAGATAGAAAGTACACAATGTATAGAGGGACTCCAATTCTTAGAATAACCAGGCAGGACGGTCAGAAAATGAGCAATTTAGGTGTTAGTTACCTTTTATGGGCAGCTTGTTTTTTCGGCCCATTCGGACTCCACCGCCTCTACAACGGCAAGATTGGTACGGGTTTGCTGTGGCTGTTTACCTTTGGTTTGTTTGGGTTTGGGCAATTGTTTGACTTGCTGCTGCTGCCGAACATGGTGGACGAACGCAATGCCAGTCTCAGGGGCAAACTCGGCGTATCTCGCGAAGGTCTACCGCTATATCCAGTCAGCGGGGCGATCGCCGCGACATATCCCAAGCAAACTCCAGACCAGTTAGGGATTAAACTCCTGAAGGCAGCTTATACCAAGAACGGAAGATTATCTGTCACCCAAGGGGTGATGGCAACCGGCGCTACTTTTGCCGAAGTGGAAGAGGCTTTCACGGCAATGCTCAAAACGGGTTATGTGAGTATCGAGAACGATGCCGTAACAGGCGTCGTGATCTACCACTTTCACGAACTTTAGCTGCTGCGGGTGCGTTACCTAGGGGATTTGGTCTATTTTTCCAGAAGCTAATCGCTGACGCACCCTACTACTTGATATTGCTGACCGAGCAGTTATTGCGGTTTTTCGAGTAAGCATTGCCGACAAAATCGGCTAGAATGTTTGTTTGTCTATATAAGCAAGCAAAAAGTATTTAGCGTCATGGCAGTCCCTAAGAAGAAAACCTCCAAATCCAAGAAGAATATGCGTAAGGCCACATGGAAGCGCAAAGCTGTCGTGGCAGCTCAGAAAGCTCTGTCTCTGGGCAAATCTGTTCTGACTGGGCGTTCCAACAGCTTTGTGTATCCCGGCAATGAAGAAGAGGAGGAAGAATAGAAACGGAATACCGGGCATGGGGCGAACCCGATGCCCGATCGATCAATCCTTTTTTGCTGTTGTTGACACTCCTCGACTATCAGGTACGAGGATTCTTGGTTCAGCGACCCACCTTAAAATTATCTATCCTTGCGGCAATACTTAAACCAAATACCCGTCCGATTGAACCAAGCATCGAGCCTAACTTAGATAACCCCAGAGGGCTTTGTCTCCCCAAGCGTTTGAGAATTACTTCTCACGTTCCCGTGTGCCCCACGGTACATTTAATCTTTATTTTTTGACTTGTCTGGTTTTGGTTTACGTTGGTTAACCTAGCTGTTTTTATTCGTGGCATTCGCTACCCACTAGCCATTATTGTTTTCCGACCAGTCGTTTGAGCTTGGTGTCTCATGTGTATCGGCGGTTACTCTACCTGTGGCATAGTCTTAGTGTACACCCAAATGGGATAAGTTGCCATGAAGACTGAGAGAATCAATATCAGAACGACAAAGCAGTTGAAAGACAAGATTGCTCGGATAGCTCAAAAGCAAGGAGTTCCTGTAGCTGAATTGATTAATGACTATATCAAACAGCTACCTGAACCCCAATAATTAATCAAAGCCGTCCTGGAAGGACGGGGCTTTAAACCCATTTTTTCGGTAAAATCAGCATGGCATCGCCAAAGGAATAAAAGCGGTACTGTTGCTCGATAGCTTCTCGGTACAAATCCAACAGCAGAGGCCTTCCAATCATCGCACTTACCATCATCATCAAAGTAGAGCGGGGCAAGTGAAAATTGGTAATCATCCCCTCTACAACCCGCCACTTGTAACCAGGGTAGATAAACAAATGGGTCGGGCCGCAAAAAGGTTGCAAGGAAAAATCGCCACTCGCGGCCGCGGCTCCCTCTAAAGCTCGCACTGCTGTTGTACCCACAGCAATAATCCGCCCGCCTCGGGCTTGAGTTTCCCGAATTTTCTCAACGGTGGCGGCGGGTACTTCCACCCATTCGCCGTGCATTTTGTGAGCCGTTACGTCTGCCACCTCCACCGGGCGAAACGTCCCTACTCCGACGTGTAAGGTGACAAAAGTTTTTTCGATTCCCCGCTGTTCCAAGCGGCTGAACAATTCTTCGGTGAAGTGCAGGCCTGCTGTGGGGGCCGCCACCGCCCCAAGCCGATCGGCATAAACAGTCTGGTACTGTTCCGCTGAAGCTTGGGAATTGTCGATATAGGGCGGCAGGGGTACGTGGCCGTATTCGTCCAAAAACTTCGCCAGATTCTCATCTGTGGGGATGTCAAACTCCAACAGCCGTCCCCCTGTTGCGTCGTCCCTATCTATAACTGTCGCAGTCAATCGACGGCGATCGGGCATCGTGGCATCGGGAAGGCAACAGCAAGGAGCTGTGGTAGAGTCCTCACAGGCAGGGGCGATGCGATCAAACTCAATTTTTGCTCCCAACTTTAAGCGTTTCCCCGGTTTAACCAAAGCCAGCCAACAGTTGTGCTGCCGTTCTTCCATCAACAATATCTCCACAGCCGGGCCGTTGGGTTTGTGCCCGTAGAGCCTCGCTGGCAGCACGCGGGTGTTGTTCAGTACCAGCAAGTCGCCCGGTTGCAGCAAATCGGGTAAATCCCGGAAAATCCGGTGTTGGTGGCTGCTGGGAGAATCTACAGCCAGCAAGCGAGAACTGTCCCTCGGCACTACGGGATTTTGGGCAATGCGCGAGGGCGGAAGTTCGTAGTCGTAGCCGTCCAAAGACCAGTCAAGCTCTGTCATCAAGTCAATTCCTGTGCGATCGATCTGTCAACTGGGTAACAAATTGGGTAAAAACCCCCATTCAAAGTCGGGTGCTTTTCCCCTTGTGGTGGCGGGTATAGCCCGCGAGGATAGAGGTATAGCATCAGCTTTGCTCATAAGGATCGTTATGGAATACCTCTACTACATCGCCAATACTAGCCTTACTCTGAGAGTCGTGGATTACCTACGCACGGCTCATCATCTTCCCTTGCAATTTATCACTGTTATTCACCAAATTGACGGCTGGGTGGTAAAGGTGAAAATGAGCCAATATTTAACTCCCGAAATGCACGGGGATTTTCGGGCTTTTATGAACGAACTCGGGATTCCTTACGATCCTGAAATTCGCTTGCAAATGGCACTTTGGAGTTTGGAAACCGGACAGTCGCCGCTGAGCGTGATGCGCCGCTACCAGGTGGCAGTGGTTTGTCACGGCAGCCCTGACCGCAAAGAAATTGAAGCGTTTCGCCAGCAGTTTGTCAAGGGCCTGGGATATTGCCCGGAAACTCTGGCCTAGATTGCTACGCATATAAATTAACTGTGATGACAGAACAGGAGAGGGAGAGAAGGGCAAAGCGGGAGAAGATTTAACGCTTTTTTCAGCTCCGTTAAAGCTCAAGAGAAAAATGCGCGACAGCCTAGGCAAGTTAACAATTAAAAATTACCTAGTGGCATTGTTTGAGATTTTACCCTCTAACTTTTAATTATATATTTTTAATTGCTAAAAGCCGAGGGAATGTATTCTTGCAGGGTGAGTCGGTAGTTTCCTGCAACGGCGGATTGAGAGTGCGCTGCTGTTAATGGTGGTAATATTCGCTTAGTTTTTTGTTGTGAAGGTTCGCACATGACTAAAGCGACATCAAAGCGACAATAATTATTGGCTAAATCTGGATGAGTGCTTAAAAATATTTCGGCTGTTTGCCAAAGTTTGGCTTGTTTTGTGGTGGTAACAGCCAGCATTCCACCAGCATCCCAATTTCCCCGGCGGCGAGTTTTTACCTCTACAAATGCTAATGTTTGGGAATGGGGAATGGGGAATGGGGAATGGGGAATGGGGAATGGGGAATTTTCTTTACCTCTGTTGATTTCGCTTTCTTCATCTCTTCCGAGTGCGATGATGTCAATCTCTCCCCAGCGACAGTGCCACTGCCGGTGCAGGATTTCCCAACCTTGCTGCTGCAACCAGTCGGCGACTAAGTTTTCTCCCAATGTGCCGATATCCCTAGAGTTTGGGGATTGGGGGCAATTGGAGTCAGCCGTCGCTAACGGGCGATTCCCTACGGGATAGCTACGCTTGACGCGCTTTCTGGTAGAATTCAATTCTGAACTGTCACGGCTGCCCATTAGCTTTAACTTATGAATTATCGAATTCGCCAACATCGCAAAAATATTTATACTTTCTTGCTGAGTTTTGTTATTTTAGCAGTAATTGCCGTTGGGGCGATCGGTATTAATCCCGCACCTGCTTTCGCTTTGGATCACGACAAAGAAATCCTAGTCGGCGCTGATTTTACGGGCCAAGTTCTGACTGACGACAGCTTTAATAAAGCCAATCTTCGCAACAGCAATTTTACTAATGCAGATTTGCGGGGCGTCAGCTTTTTTGCTGCCAATATGGAAGAAGCAAATTTAGAAGGCGCTAATTTCACGGGTGCTACTTTAGATTTAGCTCGCATGATGAAAGCAAATTTAACTAATGCTATCCTTGAGGGTGCTTTCGCTTACAATACCAGACTCGAAGGAGCAGTCATTGACGGTGCTGATTTTACAGAAACACTGCTCCGAGACGATATGATAGAAAAACTTTGTAAAGTGGCAAAAGGTACTAATCCGGTGACGGGTAGAGATACTCGCGAAACTCTTTTTTGCGATTATTAAAAGGATCTTTGAATAAAGGAATAAAGTCATTACCACAAGATAGTTTGTAGTAATGACTTTATTGCTTATACCAGTTAAAAAAATAATGTAACTGCAGGCAAGCTTCCAACCTATATCGAACGAGTCATCCCCAATCTAAAATCTAAAATCTAAAAGGGCATTAGCCCCAAGGCACGGATGTTAAATCGTAAAAATTAACTTGACGCAGCCGCTCTAATTCCGTGAGCCATTGTTGTTCGGCACATAATAGTTGGTAATATTCTATAGCCTCTTCGCCACTACTAGCGGCCTTGGCTTTTTCCCACATATTGAGTGCAATCCGGCGGCGCTTCATGCTGATAATTTGCTCGATACAGGCGAGGGCAGATCTAATTACTAGAGGTGCGCGATAAACGTTTCTTTCTGAAAACTCATTTAAGTGAAATAAATGCGAGATCTGATTGAGTTGATTTGGATATTCAATGAAGCTATCTTGCAACTTCAATATTAACTCAGAAGGCGCTATTTGTAAAGAGGTTTTGTGCAATATTTCTGCATTGACAATCTGATGCCACAAAAATCTGTGGTGAGAAAGGCTAAACTGCACGTCTCTAGCTTCTATTGCTTCTCTGACATCTTGGCGGTATTCGGGACAGTGCAAGTAAATCTGCAATAATTGCGCTTCTGCTTCTTCTAAAAGACTGCGAGCTACAGCAGCAGATAAGCTTGATTTTGAGCTTTGGTTTTCGCCACTTGCACGCTGTTTTTTATATTGCTTGTTCCGCTTCAGATTCTTTCTAATTAACGGCGAAACTGTCAATGATTCATCTTTACTCAGTCTTTTACCCCAATCGCTAACTACTTGATTTAACAAAGTTTCTCTTAGTATTGGTTCCCGCTTAGATTCTTCTTTGCTTAGGATTTCCGCGCACTTTGAAAGGTAACGATGGAGTTGATTGTCGTCAGTAATATTAGTTAATAATTTAACAAATTTTTTGGTAACTTGCTGGTAAATATCGGTTTTTTTTAAATCTTGATTAACCAGCATTTGTTGCAGTTGCCAGTCCAGCCACAGGGGAGCATTTTCCAGCAATTCTTGATATTGTTCTGGGGAGTATGTTTTGAGGTATTCGTCGGCATCTTTGCCGTCGGGAATGTTGAGAACCCGCAGTTGCACTTCTCCTTGATAAGCGAGTTTTTCTATTTCTCCAATAGCGCGTTCTGCTGCTTGAGTTCCTGCTTTGTCGGCGTCAAAGTTGAGGATAATTTGTTTGGAGTCAGTGTAGCGCAATAACTGCCGCACTTGGTTTAAACTTAAGGCTGTGCCGAGGGAAGCGACGGCGTTGGAGATGCCGGCGGCCTGAAGTGCGATCGCATCAAAGTACCCCTCTACAACCACTGCGCGATCGGCTTTGCTAATGGCTGTTTTCGCTGTATCTAAGGCAAATAAAGTTTTGCCTTTATCGAAGAGTTCTGTTTCGGGAGAATTGAGGTATTTCGGCTGTTCGTCCCCCAGAGCTCTGCCGCCGAAACCGATGACTCTGCCTTGGGTATCGCGAATGGGAATCATAATGCGATTGCGGAAGCGATCGTAATAACCGCTGCCGCCATTTTTTCGGGGTACAATTAATCCAGCTTGTTCTACTAATGGCGCCGGATAGTTTTTCTGTTCTACTAAATAACTGTAAAGTGCTTCCCAACCTTGGGGTGCATAACCTAATTGAAATTGTTGGATAGTTTCTTCGCTGAGCTGGCGCTCTGATTTGAGATATGCTAAGGGTTCTTCTCCTTGGGTTTGTCGCAAAGCGTGTTCGTAAAAGTTGGCTGTTAGTGCTGAGATTTCATAGAGTTGTTCGCGCAGAGAAATTTGCCGCTGCAATTCTTGTCGGTGTTCCGGTTCGACAGTTTTGACGGGAACTTGATAATTTTTGGCTAATTCTAATACTACTTCGCTGAAAGGGCGTTTCTCCAATTCCATGAGGAACTTAAAAGCATTGCCACCTGCACCGCAGCCGAAACAATAATACATTTGTTTGCCGGGGCTGACTGTAAAGCTGGGAGATTTTTCATCGTGAAAAGGACACAAACCTACGAATTCTTTCCCGCGTTTTCGCAACACTACGCGACCGGAAATAACATCTACTATGTCGGCTCTTTGTTTAACTTCTTCGATTGTTTCTGGATGCAGGCGAGGAACTTGCATAGGGCTATTTTAGGCAAATTGGAAGTATTGGAGAAGGAAAGCACTACACGGATGAGGACACGGATACACGGATGAATTATCTACTCTGAGTGATTTCTCATGAGATTCAAAATCCCAGCCCCCTTAAAAAGGTGAAATAATCAGTGTCAAAGTCTCCCTTTTTAAGGGGGATTTAGGGGGAGCTCCGGGGATAGAAAACACGCCCTAGGGCATAAATTTATTGTAAGATATTTATACTAACTGTAAGGAGCATCGAAATTAATGCGAATTTTAATGATGGGCGGTACTCGGTTTATTGGGGTTTATCTTACTAAGATTTTAGCAGCACAAGGGCATGAAGTGGTGTTGTTTAACCGGGGCAACAAGCCTGTACCGGTTGCGGGCGTAAAACAGATTCAGGGCGATCGCACAAATGTCGAACAACTAAAAGAAAAGTTATCGACGGTCGAGTTTGACGCTGTTTTTGACAACAACGGCCGCGAACTCAGCGATACAAAGCCTTTAGCTGAAATATTTAAAGGGCGGGTGCAGCACTTTGTTTACATGAGCTCTGCGGGGGTTTATTTGAAGTCGGATCAAATGCCTCATATTGAAGGGGACGCTACTGATCCTAAAAGCCGGCATTTGGGTAAATGCGAAACCGAAAATTACTTGGCCGAGTTCGGTTTGCCTTGGACTTCGATTCGCCCGACTTACATTTACGGCCCCCAAAATTATAACGATTTAGAGGCTTGGTTTTTCGATCGCATTGTGCGCGATCGACCGATTCCGATTCCCGGTAACGGAATGCACTTCACGCAGTTGGGGCACTGTCAGGATTTGGCTAAAGCAATGGCGGCGGTTTTGGGCAACGAAAGGGCGATGGGGCAAATTTACAACGTTTCGGGCGATCGATTTGTCACCTTTGACGGTTTAGCCCGCGCCTGCATTCAAGCGGCAGGCAAATCCCCTGATGCTATTAAGATTGTACACTACGATCCGAAACAATTTGACTTCGGCAAAAAGAAAGCTTTTCCGATGCGATTGCAGCACTTTTTTGCTTCAGTTAATAAAGCTGTCACCGAGCTTAACTGGCAGCCGGAATTTGACTTAGTTTCTGGATTGAAAGATTCTTTTCAGAATGATTATGTAGTTTCGGGACGGGACAAAGCTGAGATAGATTTTTCAGTCGATGATCAAATTTTGAAATCGGTTCAAAGTTAAGTTAGAGTGGGAGCATCCCCATACCAGCAAAAATCTAGAAACCCACCCTAACCCTCCCCTTACTAAGGGGAGGGAACAAGAAAGAAAGCAAACAGACTGTCACAGTAAAGTTGGCGTCGCGCGCCTTACATCACAACCCAAAATAGCTACTTAGAGGCGATCGCAAAACTCAACAACGGCACATCTGTAATTATTGAAATCCAACTTATAAACCGACCGAGATTGGGGAAGCTAGCTGTGTAAAATACAGTAACAACTGAGAGAAATAAATTAATGATTGAAGAACGGCATAATGGATGTCACCCTAAAATTGATTTTATGGAAATTCAAACTCGCCAGTTGTCGTTCGACCAATTCAAAAATTTAGATAGGCTATGTTAGAATTTTCTAAGGCGGAAGATGTGACAGCTTGGTTGGAAGCTAATTCTCCCAAAGATTAGGAAATATTAGGTGAATTTCATGGTTGGAATAACACTCGGCAATCGCTACAGCATTATCCGTCACTTGGGAGGCGGCGGATTTGCTCAAACTTATTTAGCTGAAGATAAGCAGCTACCAGGAAATCACCTCTGCGTCGTCAAGCAGCTTAAACCTCAAGCAACTGATCCGGGAACTCTACAGGTAGCTAGACGTTTATTCGATACCGAAGCCCAAGTTTTGTACAAATTGGGAAATCACGATCGCATTCCCCGACTTTTTGCTTTTTTTGAAGAGAATCAAGAGTTTTACCTAGTTCAAGAATTTATAGAAGGTCACGATTTAAGCCAAGAAATTACGCCCGCTTCTCCGGGAAATGCGGGAGTCATGCAGGAAGATCAAGTCATTTGTATATTGCAAGAACTTCTGGAAATTTTAGACTTTGTACACCAGCAAAATGTGATTCACCGCGATGTCAATCCTCGTAATATTCTCCGCAGAGATAGAGACGGAAAATTAGTTTTAATTGACTTCGGCGCAGTCAAAGAAATTACTACTCAAATCACCACTCCTCAGCCCAAGAATAGCTTGAGTGTCAGCATCGGTACTCCCGGTTATATGCCTAGCGAACAAGCTCACGGCAACCCGAAACTCAGCAGCGATATCTATGCCGTCGGTGCGATCGCAATTCAGTTCCTCACTGGCATAAATCCTCACCAAATGCCAAAAAATCCCGATACAGAGGAAATTATTTGGCAGGACAAAACATCAGTCAGTCCTGAATTTGCGAAGATTTTAGATAAGATGGTAAAGTACGATTTTCGCCAACGTTATTCTAGTGCCGGCGAAACGCTGCAAGCTATTAAAGAATTGAAAAATTCTTTCAGCGGTACAGTTCCTGTATTGCCTCCTGTTGCTGCTGCGAAGGGGCCTGTAAAATCCCGAAAAAAACTGTATTTAAAAATATTGTCGATCGCCAGTTTAATTGGCATCACTATTATAGCATCAATTTATGGTGTAAAAACTTTTAATTCTGCCAATGCAACTGACTTGTACAACCGAGGCAATACTCTTTACAATTTAAGCCGATTTGAAGAAGCTCTGGCAGCTTACGAGCGAGCTATAAATCTCAGGCCGGACTACGCGGAAGTGTGGCAGGAAAAAGCCAAAACTTTATATGAATTGAAAAAATATCGAGAATCGCAGTCAGCTTATGATAAAGCCATAGAATTAAAGCCGGAATACTTGGAAGCTTGGACGGGACGCGGTTATGCTTTGGATAAGTTGCAACAGTCTCAAGAGGCGATCGCATCTTTTGATAACGCTTTGAAAATCCAGCCCGACTATGCCGCAGCCTGGGAAGGCAGAGGCGACACTCTGTTAGATTCGCAGCGGTACGAAGAGGCGATCGCCTCCTACGAAAAAGCGGTACAATTTCAGCCTAACTTGTACCGTGCCTGGTACAATCGGGGACAAGCTTACCAAAAATTAAAACAGTACGATCGAGCCGTAGAATCCTATCAAAAAGCAGTTGAAATCAAATTCGATAATTATGAAGTCTGGTACAATTTAGGCAATGTCTTCCTAGAAGTGAACAAAAACCAAGAAGCTTTTGAAGCCTACGAAAAAGCCGTGCGGTTTCAGCCCAATTTTTATCAAGCCTGGTACAGTAAAGGCATCGCTTTGCTGAAAATGCGGAGGCATGAAGAAGCGGTAGAATCTTACGAAAAAGCTGTTAAATTAAAACCTGATTATTATCAAGCCTGGTACAATTTAGGTTGGTCATATCACGAATTACGCAAGTACGAACAAGCAATTGAGTGTTATAACAGAGCCTTAGATTTAAACCCGAAAGAATACCAAGCGTGGTACAATAGAGGCAATGCTCAGTACAATTTGAAACGGTATGAAGATGCGATCGTCTCTTACAATGAAGCCGTTTATGTTAAGCAAGATTACTCCGAAGCTTGGTATAGTCGCGGTAATGCGCTTGTAGCGGTAAAAAGATACGAAGATGCGATCGCCTCCTATGACAAAGCAATTCGCTACAAACCAGATTACGGAGCGGCAATGGAAGCAAAAAAGCGGGCAGAAAGTCAGGTAGGAAGCAGCCCGCTAGAATCCCAACAACAACAATAATTGTTATTAGTTCCCTTAAGCGGACTTTGTTTGACAAGAAGCAATTTGAATTACCAAGTTTTATCTTTTAGCGAACAGCGGGAGCAATTACGGTAACTCGGCGGCTGTCTACTAACATCGGCCAAAAACCTCGATCGCTCAATGTTTTTACTGCAGCAGTAGCGGCGTTTTGATCCGTTGTATAAGCGACGAATAAAAAGGGACGCTGGCCGTAGGAAGCTAAGCCTACTTGCGTGCCTAATGCTTGCCTGACTTGGGCGGCTAATTCCGGTTGGTTGAAGTAATCTACTAACACTGCATAACCAGGGCCTAGGGGTTGGGGATTGAAGGCAAGATTGCCCGTTGAAGGATTAGTGATTGGTTCAGAACCTGCTACTGGCTGAGGGTTGTAGACTGGCAAATTTTGCGGTAGCGCGGCTGCGGGCGATCGTACTACGTAAGCTTGTAATCCGACAACATCTTCGATGTATTTAACCCAATCGCTAGCGATTTGCGAGTCGCGAAAGCCACCAACTCGCGTCACCGTGTCGCTGATGTACTGACAAACTGTGTTGTTAGTATTTCCTGGGAAAGAGCGTTTTGCTCTTTCTTGTTGTTCGGGTGTTCTGGTGACAATTAACAGTAGATATTCATCGGGCTGGGGCGGTTGGCAGCTCGATTGAGCTTTAACAGAACTCGATAAAATTGTCAATACCAAAAGGGCGATCGAAGTAGCAGAAAATAGGGGTAGAGACAAAATAAATTTGTAAAGTTTACCCCTAATTGTTGTTAGTTGTTTTGTCTGATATTTGGCTATTTTGTTCATGCTGTCTGTAGGGATGCAAGGGCATCGGGAATAATTGGTGAGGGCGCTTGAAATTCACCTGTCAGTACATATTCTAATCGGAGTTTCAACCAAGTGATGAAGACTGGATCGGTAGAAATAATAGCGGCGGCTGGCTGAGGGCATTTTGCTTTAACTTCTGCCATAGTCGGTGCTTCTAGGAAAGCCGGCTGTTTGACCAACCAGAAGTCTATTTCTTTTTCTTGTTCGTTGTAGTTGCGAGTTCTTTCTTTAAACACTTCATCTAGGGCTTCTTCTTCTAGTAAAAAGCGTTGGCTGGCTAAAACGTAGTAGTAGGTTTGCATTTTTCTCGGTTGTTAGGGGTTGAGGGTTAGCGGTTAATGCCGCCTGTACCGGCCAGTTTTGCTGGTCAGGGGCGGGTTTGCCGAGTTGCGGCAGTTGGAGAGTTCTAGACTCTTGTGCCGTTTACTTTACCTTATTTGCTGTCATCTTGGGTAGATGCAGAGCAAGTCGCCTCAGAAAAATCTTTGGTGGTGAGAGTTGAGGGAGTTGTGAGAGTTGCGAGAGTTGCTGGTTTTTTGGGGATTTGGGCGATTATTTTTGGGGCTGGTGATTTTCGTGAAAATTTAGGTGACAATAGGAAATTAGATGGAATTGCAGGTTGAATAATTACCAATTATTGAGGCAATCTGGGGGCTGTTAAACCTGATTGGGAGTGGTTTGCATATGAAAAGTTGTTGGAGTGCGATCGCGAATCGAGCTTGTTATGACGACTGTAATATATAGTGTAATATAAATCGTAAGGCTCAGAGTTTAAACTCTGAACGTTGTAAACTTTGGTACTTTTTGGGAGCGATCGCCCTAATTAACCCAAACTTTCTCAAACGGGCGATCGCCCTTCACTTCTGCCGTTCCGTCAAGGGCGATCGCCCCTTACGCCCAATTTGTGGTATTTTCTTATTTATACAAATTCCAAGTATTTTGACTTTCTAGAGCCATTTTTTGCCGCAAATCCCAAGGTAGTAAAACTTCAACTTTTGAACCCAACGCTCTCAACCATCTGACGACATAGTAGTCTGTAAGCCGGTACTTGAGTTCGTAGTAAATATCGGTGGTAGGACGAGACTGAAGTATATCTAAAAGAATCTGTCGATTTTCTGGTTTGGGAGTGTATTGTGTGATTAATGTGGCAGCGCGATCGCACTCTATGGCGGTAAAGGTATGGTGAATGCTGATTCCCTGCATATAACTTTGATGAAAATCGCGATCGAACCGCAATACCATCAGCCCGATTTCTTTATAAAAGTCGCAACCCCAAGCTTGTTTTAAGATCGCGTTGACTGTTTGAGGGGTTGGTAAGCGATTTGCTGCGTATTGCTCTCTTAATAATTGAGGGACGCGGGTGTCTTGCCAATTGAGAGGTTCTAGACGTTTAGAAATAATGCGATCGAGGCGATATTTATACCAATTGATTTCACCTCTAGGGGTGCTGCCATAGGCACAGAGGTATTTGGCATATTCCATAAAGTAAATGCAAACCGGGTAAACAACGCATTCCTTAATTAGGTTTTGATGAGCGCTGCGATAGGTTAGGAGTAAAGGGGGAATTTGTCCCGATTCCCAAATTTCTTGCAATTCGCTCTGAATTTGATCTACAGTATCTTCCATAGGACTAGATTCTGGTACGACATAATCCACGTACAAAAAAACGCGATTATTGTCTTCATCTAGTTCCTCTTCTGAAATTTGTTCGGCTAGCACGGGGAAACTAGGATCGAGAAAACTAAACCTACCCAATGCGCTAGCTACATAAGCTTGAGCTTTTGGAGTTAAATTGCGATCGAGGGGAGAGTTTTCTGTTTGACTGTAAATTGACGGTTTTTTTTCCACCCGGCGATATTGCTTGCTCCTACCAGCAACATCAGCAACCCGTTCCAAGCAATGGCGACTCACCAATAAATCGAAATCACTTTGAAGGGATTTGCGAACTTGAGCAAATAACCTTTCTTCCAATAACTCGTCTAAATCGGTATCGGCAATAGATATTTGCTTTTTTAAAGAATGTCGCCAATCAGTTACAGATAGATCCCATTTTGTCAACCACTGTTTCGTTGTTTTGTTGCAAGCACAATGGGGGTCTGGATAGTTAAGAATATCTTCTTGCTTTTCATCCTTATAATTCTCCCCAAAGAAGGCGGCGCGCCAATCAGCATAGGTAAAGGGATTGTCAAGGGCAATATATCCCTCGTCGCTGTACAGCCAACTTACCAAAACCCACAACCTGATGGCACGGGTGAGATTCTGCATTTGGTCGAGAGTTCCGTTGGCTAAATCCTGTAACAGCCTGGGTTGTGGGGGATTGCGAAAAGTTACGTTCACTGTCGGTTGATGAATTTATGTTGTGTTTTCTAGAGTAACAGCGATCGGAAGGGGGTATTTCCGATACGATGCAATAATCGGCGTGAAAGTTGAGAAAGACGGAGAGACAGGCTTTATGAGTACATCTGAGTTTGATGAGTACAAAGTTGACCACCTGTTTTTGCTGATTGGCGAGAACCCTTTGCCGAATTATGTCGCAGCGAGACTTTTGTTAAATAAAGGAGGTACGGCCTACCTTGTATACACAACTGGTACAGAGAAGCTAGCCATACGTCTGGAAACAATATTGAATACCGAACCAATTGGTTTAAAAGCTAAACATGTGCCGCTCAAGGATGGCGAAGCTGATGCCTATGAGATTCACAAGGCAATTTGCTCTGAGCTAAAAACTCTCCTGGATGGAAAAATTGGATTGAATTATACGGGCGGTACGAAGGCGATGGCTGTACACGCTTACAGAGCAGTTTTGAGCAAACAGCATCCTGATACTGTGTTTAGCTATCTTGACCCGCGTAAATTGGAAATGTGTATAGATCGGGAAGATCGCGATCGTATTCGCATCAAAGTCAAGCCAGATATGTTGCAAGTTGAACTTGTAGAACTTTTCCAAATTCACCGATTAGAGTTGAAAGCCAATCCTACACAAGAAGCGCAATTACCAGAATTAGCAGCAGCACTTGCCAAAGTATTTAAGGATGAAGATCAAAAAAAGCAGTGGGATGATTGGTACGGTATTTTTCGTGAACAAGCGCGTGAAAAAAAGAAAAATGGTGATGGAGATAAGTGGAAAAGCAAAACAGAATTAGCTAAATTATCAAGATCTGTCGAAAAATTACCGCCAGAAATTGAGACTGAGTTTAAACGAGAAAACTTGATTGGCTCAGATGGAAAACTATCGTTGCAAGCAGTTAAAGAAAAAGGAGCTTTTACGGAAATAGAACATTTTTGTAAATATCTTGACGGTTTGTGGTTAGAACATTATGTTTTGCAGCAAGTCAAAAATATTGCCGATCGAAACTCTATCAAAGACTACGGACTTAATTTTCAAGTCCCTCTCCTAGGAACTCAACAGGGATTTGAATTTGATGTTGCGTTTACAAGGGGCTATCAACTGTTCGCCATGTCTGTCTCAACAACTAGCAAAAGAGATTTATGTAAAAACAAGCTGTTTGAAGCCTACTTACGAGCGCGACAAATGGGCGGTGATGAAGCAAGAGTTGCTTTAATTTGCTGTACTAACGAACCAGATACTCTCAAAGCAGAGGTAGCAGTGCTAGATGACAAAAAAATTGCTGTGTTTGGACGTGATGACCTAACGGATCTAGCGAGCAAAATTGAAGACTGGATTAAACAAAATGATAAGGATGCAAAATGAGAAAATTTACTGTCACGGTACTAGACACAACAGGAATTCAACCTTACATTTTCGGTAGTAACCGCTTGCGAGAAAACATTGGTGCATCCTATCTCGTATCTCAAGCAACTGACAACTGGGCTAGAGAAGCTTTAAATAAGCTGAAAAAAAATATTAACCGAGAAGTTTACGCCTTCGATCCTGAAAAACCTCAATCGGAGGCAAAACCACGTATCGAAGATGATGGACTAGCTGCTGAATTAGTTTATGCAGGTGGTGGCAATACAGTATTGCTGTTTTCTGAAAAACAATATGCCGTGGAATTCACTAAAATTTTGAGTAAACGAATCTTAGAAGAAGCACCTGGAATCAATCTTGTCGCTGTCCATCAAGAGTTTGATTGGGATAGTCAATCTCTGTATAAAGTAGTCCAAGACTTGATGAAAAATGACCTGGATGTTAAAAAGCGAAGCAGGATACCTTCTGCACCGTTGCTAGGGTTAGGTGTGACAGCAACTTGTCGCTCGACTCAGTTAGTTGCTGTAGATATGAGCGTGCCATTTAAGGATGAAGATGATGAACCTTATCTAATTTCTAGAGAAATTCTGAACAAACGGAAGGCGGTTGAGTTAGCTAATAACCACCTCAAACATAAATTAATCACTTCTACTTCCGAAATTTACGAATTTCCCCTAAGAACTGATTATATGGGGCGTTCTGAAGGAGATTCCAGCTATGTCGGTGTAATTCATGCTGATGGCAATGGTATGGGTAAACGCTTTCAAAAGTTTGGCAAAGATAAGTCTAATCGAGATTACATTATCGCTATGCGCGAACTATCCCGCAGCGTTAATGATGCTGGTATTAATGCGCTCAGAAAAGTGATAGAGATGCTCGCTGCATCAATTATTGATGTAGAGGAGGACGGTAAAATAGTCAAAAAAGTTATGGGTAAGTTTGCTATTGAAGGGAATAACTTGCCCTTTCGTCCTCTAGTCTATGGAGGTGATGATGTCACCTTTGTTTGTGATGGGCGCTTAGGACTTGAACTGGCTGCAATTTATCTTGAAGCACTTGAAAAACAAAAAATTGCAGATGGTAAGCCGATTAAAGCTTGTGCCGGAATTTGTGTTGTCAAAACTCACTATCCCTTTGCTCGCGCTTATCAACTGAGCGAAGATTTGTGTCGAAAAGCTAAAAAGTTTGTTAAAGATGAAAACAAAGGAGACTTTTCAGCTTTGGATTGGCATTTGGCAGCGAGTGGCTTAAGTGGGTCAATTTCTGAAATTCGCGATCGCGAATATAAAGTGCTTGCTGGTAGCTTATCAATGCGACCTGTAAGCTTTAGAAAAGAACAACATAGTGATTGGCGTACTTGGGAAGGCTTCACAAAAGTAGTCAAACACTTGAATGAAGATGAGGAATGGAAAGGTCGTCATAATAAGGTGATTGCTTTAAGAGATGTACTGCGACAAGGGATTGACGCAACTCAGAAGTTTCTCAAAAATTACAGAATCAAGGATGAGCAACTGCCGAGTTTCCCAGAATGTAGCGGTCTGAGTGTAACATTAGCTAAACAGGGTTGGGTACATGAAACTTGTGGTTATTTTGATGCGATTGAAGCGATGGAATTTTATATCTCATTGAGGGAAGAATGCAATGCCGATTTACCAACTGAAAATAGAACTGCGGAGTGATACTACGTTTGGACGAGGAGATGGAGTCGCAGGTTTAATCGACCAAGAAGTCGAACACGATCCCTATGGTTTTCCTTACTTGCGGGGACGTACTCTTAAAGGATTGCTGAGCGAAGAATGCGATAACTTAATCGCTGTTTTATCTAATCATCAACAGGATTGGGAAAAAGTTGCTTGTAAACTATTCGGGACGCTTGGTAGCACTCTGGGAACAATAGGTGCAGTTCACGTAGGTGATGCTTGTTTGCCCGATGACTTACGTCAAGCTGTTGCTTTCCAGATTGATGACGAAACTTTAACAAAAACAGAGGTACTTGATTCGCTGACAGCTATTCGTCG
Organism: Microcoleus sp. LAD1_D5; assembly: GCF_036702115.1. NCBI lineage: Bacteria > Bacillati > Cyanobacteriota > Cyanophyceae > Oscillatoriales > Microcoleaceae > Microcoleus > Microcoleus sp. LAD1_D5. Next base: position 144,004 of record NZ_JAUBSA010000008.1, read on the forward strand.
TCAGACTGCAATAGACGCACAATCCGGTACACCAGATGAAGGTAGTTTGCGTTCATTGCGTGTAGTTTTGCGCGAGCTTTATTTTACGGCTGATTTGATTTTCGAGAAGATGCCAAGTAATGAAATGTTGTCGCTTTTAGCCGTTAGTTCTTTGGCACTCCGACGCTTGGGTAGCGGGCGCAATCGAGGTCGCGGTCGCGTTAGATGTACGCTACACGATTCAGAAGGTAATGATATTACCCATCAATATGCGAAGATTTTTGGAACAGAAATTAAGGAGAAAGTTGCATGAAAGCTATTACTTTATCATTGAAAACCCAGCAACCAGTTCTCGCTACTTCATTTCAAGGCGATCCGAACAGCGATGTTTCGTATTCTTACATTCCTGGTAGCATGATTCGCGGTGCAATTATTGGGCGTTATATGAGGCAGCATAATTTATCAGAACTGGATTTAACCAGTCAGGAAGTTAAGGGACTTTTCTTTGATGCCAATAGTACCCGTTACTTAAATGCTTATCTTTTAAGTCAAGAAAAGCAACCGCAACGTACTCTTCCTCTGCCTTTATGTTGGTTCAAGGATAAGGATGCAGAACTTAAAGAGAATTCCCCTATAGCTGTCTATGATTTTAGTATTGATAGAGGAGACGATCCAGAAACTCCAAAGGCTGTGGGTGAATACTTCTGGACAGAAAAAGGGGGAATGATAAATTTATACAAACAATACTCCGGACAGTTTTTAAGCAGCCAAAGTACCATAAGACAAGACTGAAGAAAGATTAGGATGGTTTAAAA